>WFQT01000390.1 GCA_015486895.1 Anaerolineae bacterium | reverse complement strand
GTCAATACCAATACAGATAGCAAAAGAGCGCTTTCTTCCGCGTCAGCAAGAGGCAAAAGGGCGGGACCTTTATCCGCGAAGATACAGCCAGTCGGCAAACTCCTTGTGCTCAGCCCTTTTTGCGTTCGGCGCGGCCACGTCAGCCCGGTGCGGAAGTACCAATCTTCATTGCGGATATAGGCATTGGAGAAGTCTCGTAGTGCCCGCCCATCATCCCACCAATCCACCACCAGATGCACGTCAGCGTAGAAAGGAGAGAAAGAACCGCCCTTAGCGAAGTGGACCCAGCCGCGGCCTTCGCGGGTGTCCTCAGAGCTGTAGCCGATGGTCTCCGGGTCCACTTCCCACCAGGCCCGCACGAAGCGGAAGTCGTCGGATGTCTGCAGGCCCACGCGGGCCGTGGCGGTCTGGTAGGGCAGGAGTATAGGAAGAATAGTGCGGTCGAAGGTGCGATAGAAGGCAGCACGACGTTTGCTCAGGGCATCCTCCGCAGCATCCAGAGCACGCTCTAAGGCAGCCTCATCCGGATTAGTAATCGGAAAGGCATTGTCGAGCGGCTCCAGGAGCGCGGCCAGGACAGATCGACGCTCTTCGGCGATCAGAAAGCGCCATGCCCGGCGCAGAATAGAGGCCAGGTTGCGGAATGCTGTACGCGCCCGAGGAAAGGTAGCGCCGCTTTGGGGATCGAGGCGTTCCACAAGTTTCGCTGCTTTATCAAAGCCCGGGTCCAACGGTGGCAAAGTCTGGAATGCTCGGAAGATGGCCTCGTCGGCCCAATAGGCGAAAGGTGTGGTGGGCAGAGTGCGGAACTCAGCAGGATCATGTTCATAGAAGTCGACCTGGTTTAGCCGCCCGCCACCACTGTTGTAAGCTTCAATGGCCGCTCGCAGAGCAGCACCTTTTTCCCTGACCGGCGCTTCAAGGGCGCGAATGAAAAGGGTCATGGTTTCTCCTCTACCTGTTTCTCCACCACATAAGCTGCAGTTTCCACCATGGCTGTGTCCAGCACGCCGTAACCCAGGTCGGCCAGGGCCACCAGGCGTCCTTCGCCCATGAGCACCTCTTCGCGCCAGCGCTGGAAGCTCTTCAGGAAGAACCCGGTGCGGCTGGTGATGGCACCCAAGCGCCCGCCAGGCTGAAGCAATTCAAGGCCCCGCTCGACAAACGCAGCGTACAGGTCGTTTTTGGTGCGCGGATAGTGTTTGGCTAAGTACGCTTTGGAGCCGGGAGTAGGGTCGCCGAAAGGCGGATTCATGAGCACCACGCGGTAGCGCCGACGCATGAGAGCAATAAAAGCAAAGCCCTGCTCCGCATCCCGTGAAAACATACGGCGCAAGGGTGCATCCCCATTTTTGTGCTGTGCCGCGTACTCTTCTAAGGCCTCCTCAACCAGCATGTCCAGGTTTTCCCAGAAATCCATATCCGCCGCTTCGCTCAGATCCAGTATGTGCTGTGCGGGCGCTTTCTGGGGGCTGAAAATACGCATTTGCACGGATACGAGGGGCACTTTCCAATGTTTCAAAGCTTCCTGGCGCGCGTTTTCCATGCCGTATTCCACGCGCAGCAGTGAGCCAAGCTCTCCCGTTTGCTGCATTTCGTGCCACGCCGCCCGCACTAAACTTCCCAGAACGCCTAGTTGTTCCTCCGAAGCGACTCTGGAGCGCAGGCCACGCACGAACTCACTAAGGAAATTTACCTCGCCAGGCAGCGGTTCCGCAATGGCTATATTCACCCGTTCCACAAGCGGGCGCTCGGTCATAGAGATATCCATCTCCTGCCAGGCACGCTGAGCCCGCAGATAAAGGGCCAAAGCTGCGATCTGCACGGCGCGCACGTCGATATCTACGCCGTAAAGGTTTTCCTCCAGAATCAGGCGCGGCACTTGGCGGCGGAACGCTTCCGGGTCAGGAAACTCTTCCCGCAATGACGCTCCCAGGTCTGGATCTTCGTACGCTTCATGGTAAATAGTCACGAACAGATCAAACGCGTAAAGAAGAAAATGGCCGGAACCGCAAGCTGGGTCCAGTACCGTGAAATCCCGTGGGTCTTGCACAGGAGATACTTCGGGCCAACCTTCCCGAGAACGGATAAGCATTCTGCATTGTTCGAGGAGTGCAGTCTTGCCGCCGCGCATGGCAGTCCATTGCGCAGCCAAAGCGTTGTCGGTTAGGAATTCCACAACGTAGCGCGGGGTGTAGAACTGGTTGAGGAAAGCCAGCTCCTCTTGATTGCGGGGAGCAGCGCTCTCTTTGCGGGCCTGTTTCCGCAGTTCCCGGGGCGTGAAGTACTGATAGATCCAACCCAAGGTCTCATCGTGTCTCCAAACATCGGCCAAGTCAGGATCGTTCAACGCCGCGACCACTTCCAGCAAAGCAAGAGGAGAAGGCAGCAAATGACCAGCGATACCATCCATGTCGAAAAGGACATGCACACGGTGGTTCATTTGCTCACAGAGATGCTGGATGTAACGAACGTATGCCTCATCATTGCGGTTGCTTTGATAGAGGTGGTATGCCACATCGTCCTGGGCTGCGAAGAAGCGGAATCCTTGGGATTCCAGTCCACGGCGAATGGACTCGCGAAACACACCTCGTTCCTCCAACATGCGCAGTGCAGCGAGACGATTGAGCCACGTGAACGCAAGCTCCAGGATGAGCGCGTGTACGGCCGCTTCCGCCGTGCGGCCCTGGGCTTTCAGGTGGTTGAGGTAAGCGATTTCCTCATGGCGCAGAGCGAGTCCTGCTGCATCCAGATTCGGCAACGCGTCCTCCTCCTCCACGGTGCCGTCCTCGTGGATGCCATATTCGCTCTCCAGACGTCGGCTGATGTCCGCCTCCAGCAGACGTCGCACTCCGATCACCATCTGGAGCAAACGATTGCGCTGGTCTTCGTTCAGTCCGCCAGCTCCCTTAATCAATCTCGACCTCCTCGCCGGCCCGGATATGCTCCAGAATAGCCGCTCGCAAAGCGGAGAGGAATGCTTCGATATCTGCAGGCGTCCGCAGAGCTTGGCGGCCGACCAAGTCGCGCAGGCGCAGGCGCACAGGAGCCGGCTTACCCTCACCATTGGGAATGACGTGCTCAGCCAGTTCTCGGCGCACCTGTTCCAAATACCCCTCCACAGCCACAAGATCAGACGCCATCGTGGGAATACGAGCATGACAGCGCTGACATGTCAGATTCCCTTCAGGCAGATCCAGGTCAGCACAACCGCGCGCCACCAGCGGACGGATGATCCTCTCCCGCACTGCAACCTCCACCTGCTCCCACTCAGCCCAGTTTTGCACTTTCTCCAACGCTTTCTGATAGACATCGCCCCGTCGCAAGTGCAGCGCTGCGTACACTTCTCGGTACCGCCGCTGGATATCGTTAGCAACAGCGGCAAGGGCGCTCAACTGATTGGGCAATTCGGCTGAAGCCAATGCTGCCTTTGCTTCTTGCACTTGAGCGGTCAAGGCGTTACGGGTATCGGTCGGCAGCCGCTCCCGTAAATCGGGCCACATAGATTCCATTGCTTGGCGAACCCGTTGCACAATAGCCAGGGATTCATCAGACAGGGCATGCTTCACACTGCGATAAGCTGCAACAGCATCGCGCAGGTCCCGGCCCTGATCGGCGAGGAGTAAGATCACGTCCTCGCTTTCACCGTTATAGATGCTTTCGAGGTGTCCTTGCAATGTGGCCAATACCGCATCGAGCGTCATCAGTTTGGAGAACCGGGCCCGCTCGCGCAAGACATTTACCTCATCCAAAGTATCTTTGGCCCATTTCTGTGCAGCCTCGTACACAGCCATCTCTTCTGCATCCACTTCGCGACCAATAAGATCTCGCAAAGTTTCCACCGCCCGCACGATTTTGCGGATATCGACCTGTTGTCGCAAACGGAATGTGGTCGCGCGGAATTCGCGCACGCCGCTGAAAGCTCGTCGCACCACGGGGCTATCCGGCCTGTTGTGGCGTTGTCCTTGCTGAACGATCTCTATCTGTCCCCCGCGCACCAGCACAGCAAGCACAGCTTGCACGACATCTAATTGCCATCCATAGGGCGAGGCGCTAAAATGCTCCTCCAACTTTTTACCGGTCACACTGTTGCCGTAATCCTGTTCCTGGCGAATATACACCAGAATTTCCTTGGCTAGAGGTGCTTCTTGATTGACCACGTAGCGGCCGTTGGTTTCTGCCACCAGCTCCAGGGCGTCGTCTCCCGCGTAGAACACGGGGGGCAGGTGATCCAGGCTGGACGCCTTGATTACGGCCTCCGCGGCTTTGGAGGGGAGCCGGACGCTACCGAGTTCCAGCTTTTCGTACAATTGCGGGACAACCCACTGGATCAAACTGCGCAAAGTGTCGCGCCATTCTTTACCGTGAAAACTTGCCGCGCGGCGCGCCGTACCGCGGAAGATCCCCTGGCCCAGAAAGAGAGCTTCCCGCAGACGACGATCCACTTCGCCCTGCCACCGCTGTTGCGCTCGCTTTTCGTTCTCCAAATTATCGCTTTGCTCACGGCTGAGACGTCCTTGGGCCGCTATCTGGCCATATTTATTCTTCATGACAGTGGAGCGGTGGAGTTCTACCAATGCATTATTCAGTGCGTTGGTGCGAGGAAAAACCCAGTGGACTTCGTGATGATGGTCGCTGGCGCGGGTGTCCCGGCGGCTCTGGTCGACGCGCACTTCCAGATTCGCCCGGCTGTCAGCGAGGAAAATATGGAGCGCGATATCCCCGCGAGGGATGACCGAACGCCCTTCGAACTGCACGGCCAAACTGAAGTTACGCAAATTGCTGTAAGCCACCGTGTGCAAAGCTGGCTCGTCCCACAACCTGTGCAGCGCTTCCCTCAGGATTTCAATCTCCTGAGACGGATGGAGGGCTTGCTCCTTTCGCTCTGTCTCCCAGGTTTTCTCCGCGGCGGTAAGCAACTTCCACCCTTCCTCAGTGTGGCGCACAAACTGGCCCTTTTCCATTTCCCGCAGTGCTTGAGCGATCTCCTCTCCATGCAGGGTGTCCCCTAAGCGCTCGTAGAGCAGGGCAGCGATGTTATGCTCGGTACGAGGAAGGCGCGCCACCTGTTCGACCAGGGCCAATACTCGCGCTATTTTGGCCGGCCACGAAGTGGGGCCAAAGTGCCTGTCGACATCAGCGATGTCTTTCCGCTTCTCGCTAGAGAGGTTATGCTCCACCAGTTCGTAAACTTTGTCGAAAGTAACCAAGGTGCCCAAAGTTTTGTCGGCCAAGCGGGTGCGATCGTTGATCAGTATTTCGTAGGCCTGCTTGATAATGGTACGGTTGCTGCCGCCTAAGTGACGGAGGCCGCCCGTCTGCAGGCGCAACGCAGACATGATCTCGATGGAGAGACTGATGTAATGGGGCAGATAGGGATAAGTTTCTACGAAGTCCTTTACCCTAACGGGGTGGAAACGGGAGGCATCCTCCAATTTGCAGTAGTTGCTGAGTGCACCCCGATGTTCGCGGAAAAGCGCCTCCAGGGTTGGCACAGCCTCCTTCTTTTTGGCTAAAACACGCCTCGCCGCCACTTCCTGGATATCCTGAGGCCCTAAATCTATATGGTAGTGGAAGGAATCTTGCAGTTTCGCCAGATCAATGCGCCGGTCGCCAATGGCGTCCACGACCTCGTTCAGTTTCTCCTGCGAGGTCACGATCAGCCACACAGGGGCAGGAGCTTCCCCCCGCACGACACGGTTGCGCCCGGCACGCCCGAATTCCCGAGCCACAGCCTGGAGATCCAGAATTTTGTCCGCGCTGCGGGCCACGTATTGCCCGACCTCATCGATGATGAAGAACACCGCTTTGCCCGGCCGACGCCGAGCGGCTAAGTCGAAGGTGCGCTTGATGAGCAAGTGAACGGAGATATCCACCGGCTTGTTGCGAATAGCCTTCGCCCAACTATCGGGCTCAGGATAAGTGGAAGAATCCAGGCGATGCAGCGCAGCGCTGGCTCGGAGCAGCGCCTGGGCTCCCAACCGCACTTGACGCCAAAGCGCGTAGTCTCCTTCGGCAACTTTGCCTTTTAGTGTCTCCGGCAGAGAAGCTTTGCGGGAATGTATCAGGAGGCCTTTCTCTCTTGCTATCTCAGCCACAGTCCGGACAAATTCGGCCAATCGGTTTTCCGCTTCCAGTTCGATTTCCAGTTCGGCAATGTCGTAGCGGCGGTGTTCGTAATCCAATTGACGCAGGAGCACCCGGTACATGATCTCCGCTAAACGTTCGTCCTCGCGCTGCACAGCCCGGTCTGCGGAGACGTCGAACATGATGACTTCAAAAGGCACCCGCGCCGTGAGGTTACGGACAAGATTGGGCAGCACGGTGTCTTCGGGAACAAATTGCCGCACCTGCTTGATAAATATCTCGGCCGCCGGCCTTTTCTTCACCTTTAGGTTGGCCAGGACGTAACCCAAATTCTTGACAAAAGAAGACTTACCGGAACCGAAAAAACCGGAGACCCACACGCCAATTCCCTCGGTGGGGTTGGTAACGGATTCATTGATAGCCTTGAGGAGCTCGGTGTAGTAGCGACGCAAGTTGTCGGTGATGACATACTCGGTGAGTTCAGTGTAAACGACCGTCTCGTCGGTCTGGCTGAGCTTGATCACTTCTTCGATGGGGCGGCTTAAATCACGAGCCAGCACGTCTTTGATGTACTGAAATTGAGCCATACTCTTTTCCCTCCTCGTTTACAGTCCGTGGGCCAAAGCCAGGGATTTATCCCGACGGGCTTTCTCCCGCACCCGGTCAGGCCAGTAACGCATAGCCATGTGGGCCCAGTCATACTCCCCTGCCTCTAACGATTGCCAGACCGCTTCCAGTTCGCTCATGGAACGGCCTGCATAACGCTTCTTACGCGGCCAAGGCACCAATTCACGCAGCACTGTCAGATTGATGAGCACGCCATCGTCCAGGTCCGGATCGTACCCCTTTTCCAGCACCCGATCCAGCGCTTCGGAGAAAACGGTCACATCTTCCAGATCGGAGAGCGCCGTCTCGGCTGCCTTGCGGGCGCGCATGCGGATCTGGCCGCCGCTTTCCTCGGCTATCGATTGAGCCTCAGCGGCCCGGGCGGCCAACAGACGCATCGTCGGCTCCGCGATCTCACTTTTGACCACGAAAAGCGTGTCGCGGGTGACCCGCTCGTGATACAAATACACGGTGACGGCCCGGCCGGGCGATTGGAGCAACCAGTAGATGGGCCGTCGGCGGTACATCTTCAGGTGCACTTTCGGCCAGAAATCCCGCTCTAAGTAGCGGACCAAGTCGCCGCCCAGTATGGCGACGATCTCCTGCGCGTCCTTTTCGCCCCACATGAGGCCAAGGGCCTGCCACACACGGGCGGTGAGGTCCAGGGAATGGTGCGCCTGGACCACCGCAATGCCCTCGGGCAGGGCCAGGTCGCGCAGTTGACGCTCCACCTCCGCGGGGAAGAGATGCCGGCCACCCTCCGCGTCCACGTAGGCGAAACGCTCCACCGGGCCGACCAGGGCGTCGAACTCCTCCGGCGTGAGCGCGGGCAGGGAACCGACGGCGAGGTCCGTGGGATGGAAGACCGCCCGGCCCAGGAGGCCGCGGGCGTGGAGCTGCTGTGTGCGTGGCAGGCCGGGCCGGAAGCGGCCCATGACGATGCCCACCGCGTAGGAGATCCAGCGGGCGGCCAGTTCCTTGCGGGTGATGGACGTCTCATCACCGTCCGCGGCTGCGGACGTGCCCAGTTCCGCTTCGATGGCGGAGCGGTCCTTGTCGGAGATGCCGTAGAGGCAGTAGACTTCCTCGTCGATCCGGGCTTCCAGGTCCCGCAGGCGGGCCTGGGCCGCGACCAGGTCCTCAGGACCGGTATCCCAGCGCGGGGGCGCGATGAAGTCGAAGGTGGGTTCGGCTGTCAAATCACACACGATTTGGATGTGAATAGCCGCTTCGACAAGCTTCCGTAAGACCACAGATGGCGTGCCAGCAGATAGCGGCACTCTGTTCAAATCGTCCACGTAGAAATTTATCGTGGGATTCACAGCACGTAGAATCGCCAACACGTAAGAAGAGTTCAGGATACCAAGCAGGCTTATTAAATCTACGGAGTCATCAGGGAAAATCGCATTCCCGCCATGGTCGAATGGGTAACCTAGTGGCATATAGCGTACTGCAAATCCTTTTGAGCTGATAGCGGAGAACGTCACACCCTCGCGGAAGTAGTAGTCGGTGTTTTGGGGGCGCGAGGCGAGCCGACCGTTGGGGCCGTAGAAATTCTGGATTTCCGCCCCGTCGTTCTTCCAGTTGACCACATACGTCTGGTTGCCATACCACTTGCGGTAGGCGCCGCCCTTCATGTAAGGGAACCAGCGTTTTCCCGCGGCCTGGGCTTCCTGCCTGTCACGGCAATCGAAAGCGATGCGCTCTAAGCCTACCTCCCACCAATAACGCAAGAAGCGGAAGTTGTTCGCGGTGGCCAGGCCCTGGCGGGGTTGGGCCACATCGCCCAGTTTGGGCAGGTCGCGGAAGAGGCGGCGGATGCCCGCGGGGATCCAGTACACCCAGGGCGCGCCGGGAATGGCGCCGAAGTCGCACTGGGCGGCAATGTAGACGTTAGGAACAGGGTTATGTTCAGTTCGTTTCACGCGAATCTCCTGACTTCAGTCCAAAAACGGATAAGCTTTTCGAACATTGTTCGTTATAGAGCACTATCACGCGCTAATGGCCCAATAAGCTCCTACGCATCGTCCGAGACTGTGCTCGGAAAATGTGGCCCTTTGGGCCTATCCACTGAATAAATTCAGCGCTCGCGGCGCCTGCGGCGCCAAACTGTACGATTTTTTAGCGAAATCGTTCCTTCATCGAAAAGCCATTCTATCCATGACAACGTTCGGTCCGGCGGGCGTTAGCCCGTCCACAGAGCCGTATTCATCCGGTGGAGCAAGTGGCACAGATTTCACCTCTGCTGACCTGGATTCACCCAGTACAAGTTCATTACCAGGATTCGCTGAAAACTCGGAATTCAGCGTTTTTCCGAGTTTTTCCGAGTTTCCTCATGGCTCAGGTGCGCGGTAAAAAGCTGCACGTCCTTTCCCTGCCAAGCTCAGTTTGCCCTGCTGTACAAGATGGCGCAACAAATACCCGGCTTGATTTTCATTGACCTTGCACAATTCCATGACCTCCCGCCGAGTAATACGATTATGCGCCCTAACGTACTCCGAAATCATCTGCTCCATCTGCAAGCGGTCAAAACCGCGGCGGCGCACATAGGCGGAAGGCGTTCCCACCTCCCGATACACCTGCGCGCTGAGGTGGTAATGCCGAGAGCGAGTACGGCCCCGAGCCTCGACAAGCCCATCTTCGACCAACCGTTCCAGCACACGTTTGGTCACACTTTCATCCTGCTGAATGAACCTGGCTGCTTCATGGGTATCAACCTCGCGCTCGCGCCAAAGATGGTTGAGGATAAGGAGATCTTCTAAAGTGAAAGGTTCCCCCCTCCGGTTTTCTTCTTTGACGATTAGCGCTACAAATTCCAGGTCCCCAGGGCCGCCGTACAAAATGACTGTGACGGATTCGTCAGTGGTGCGGGAGTAGTCCGGTGGTGGATGACCTGTGCGCAGTAAACCCTCATAAATGATACTCACACCACGGCCTGTACGCTCCACCAGACCGATGCGCTTAAAAATATCGGCCAGAAGTGGGTTGCGCGGACGAGGGCCGGCGGTAAGGAGATTATTCACCGTAATGCCATGCACAAAACCGCCGGGATTGGTAATCAGAATGTAATCGCCGCGCAACTGCACATGTAC
>WFQT01000389.1 GCA_015486895.1 Anaerolineae bacterium | reverse complement strand
GTGTTGTTGGCAATTTCTACCAACATCCGCTCAGCTCCACCGATCGCAAGACTGTCAATGACATGGAGGATGTGTGGCCTCACAGCTGTCTGTTTCGAGATATACACCAAGTTCCTACCCTCTCGCTCCAAAAGGAGTGGATTACACCTTTCACTCCTTGCACTCAGAAGTCGGAAGTGCAGTGAACCGCTTTGGCTTTGAAATGGAAATAGCAGCGGCTCACCCATCCGCCAGCGGAGATCCTTGCGGAATGGCGGCAAGGCCTTGGGGATAAGGCTCGGCGTCAGGCAACAGCAACAGATGGCACCTTCCTCGGTGCTCAATCATCTCAGGCTGATCCATTACAACCGCCTCTTTCATGTACCACGGGGTATAGCCGTTTTCCCTGCACCAGTCCAGTACGAGGACGGCATTTCTCACCATGGGCATCTCCGGTGGACTGTACATCTCCACCATAATCCAGTGCCTAACCGTGCGCGCAGTGTGCACTGCCCCCCAACACTTTTATCTCCGCACCTTCTACGTCTATCTTGATGAAATCGGGAGCCCAGCCCTGTTCCTGCACCAGTTTGTCGATCGTCGTGGTAGGCACCTGCATCACGCTATGGGTAGCCGAGGCGGTTTTCGCATGGCCTTTATACATACTTCCCGCCGCGCCGGCGCCAACAGTGTAGAAGGGAATGGTCTCCCCTGCCCTGTCACTCACGAAAGCAGTGACAAAACCACATTGAGCGGCCAGATTGTTGTAAATCAAGTTCGTGGCGGCTCGACTCAGTGCCGTGGGATTCGGATCTATTAACACTATTCGCTCGATGCCTTGCAGTGCGGCGACAAGAGCGGTGAAACCCACATTGGCGCCGACGTCGAAGAGCTTTTTGCGATGCCCTGCCAGCCAGCCAAACCAGGCGTCGTCCTGGTCCGGCTTTTCTCGAATTGTACTCGGCAAGGCCTTCACGGTTCGACCCAGCAGCCGGTAGGTCTTCAGTTCCCGGCTACCACTGGTCCAGTTCGCATATAAGCCCGCTGCGAGTCTTTTCAATCGGTTGATCATGATAGCCTACTCCGTGACACTAATACCATTCGGTTGCAACATGGGAATAACTGCCCCTTCTCGCAGCATCCTGGATGAAGCCCGCCATGCCCTTGCCACCTGCCATGCGACCAGGGGCAGGAGCAACAAGGTCAAAGGCAGGCCCAACATCAGCATGAACGGGTTGCGCTTAAACCGGTACGGGATGAGCGACGGCGGGACGCCTTCCAGGAGCAAAAAGAGCGCGACATGATCGCCGAAATACTTGCGGCACAGATAGAGCACGCTGGGCACGGGCCGCGGCGCCAGCCAGCTCTTGGGGCGAAAGCCGTCCCAACTGCCCATCTGCCGCAGACCCCCTACCTCAACTTTGAGGTGCAATCGCCTGGCATACGGGTTGGAAATGTTTTTGAATCCCGCTAAATAGGCCCGCAATCCGAACTCGCCATCGCCCTGCCGCTGCCCCTCGAACTGCCGGTCGAACAGGCCCACGGCTTCGAATACGCGCCGATGCACCATAGTGTTTCCAGTATCCAACTGGTCGCTCCAGCGGAAATAGGCGTAGTGTAGTGGAACTTTGCCTCCTACGAGCGAAATAGATACGCCCGACGAGATGTTTGCATTGAAATACTCCAGGCATTTAATGTGGTTCACAATCCAGTCTGGCTCCACTCGCGAATCGTCATCGAAGAGCAATATGAAATCCCCTCGTGCCATCTGAATCGCCCTATTGCGGGCCAGCCAGAGGGCCTTCTCCTCCTGCCGCACCAGACGCAGGTTCAGGTCGAACCCGTCGTAAAAGTCGGGCTGAAAGGGGTCCGACTGATCTACGATGATGACCTCGAAGCTGGTGTACGTTTGCCTTTCCAGGTCCTGCAACGCGTTCCTCAGGTAGGGGTAGCGATTCAGCGTCGGGATGACCACCGTCACCAGAGGAGCCTGTCGCAACAACGCTGAATCGAATTTTCTCCACCGCTCCTCATGGGGGAAGGCTCGATCATACAGATTCACCCGGCGCACCCTCCTCTGGGACCAAAACGCCACCAGTTCTCTCGCCGGATTATGTCCACTCAGCAGGCGCAAAACCAGCACGTACCAGCTCCATACCGGGTGAAAGTACTTGCGCACGAAGCGGTATTCATCCTGCAAGGTGCGTTTTA
>WFQT01000388.1 GCA_015486895.1 Anaerolineae bacterium | reverse complement strand
TACCTGATCATTGCTAACTTTTTCACCCTCTACCGGCTCCTACGGGCTGCTACGCACATCATGACAGACGAGGATGCAGAAACGGAGTGGAGTAGCACTTTGCTGGGAGGCGTATATTTGGCCGTTTTTGTTATCCAGTTCATTGCTTTAGTTTATACGCAGAGCCGCGGCCCTTTCCTTGGCTGGTTGGCTGGAGTCTACATTTTTGTTCTAGTGGCTTTAGTCGCTTTCCGGCCCCGGCGTTACCGGCTCCTGAGTGCGTCTTGGCTGGCGTTGGCCGGGTTATTCGTTGCCTTCTTGGTGGTATTTAACCTGCCGAATTCCCCATTGGAACCGCTGCGAGAGCATAAGTACATCGGCCGGCTGGGAAGGGTGTTCGAGACTGAGCATGGCACTGGTGCCGTGCGTGTTCTCATTGGCGAAGGTGCGGTAAAGATGATCCTGCCGCACGCGCCGCTGCAATACCCGCCGGACATGCGCCCCGACCGATTCAATGCTTTGCGTCCCTTGATTGGCTATGGCCCGGAGTCTATGTGGGTAGCTTACAATCGCTTCTATCCCCCTAAGCTGGCGCATGTTGAACACCGCAACGCTTCGCCGGACCGATCACATAATGAGACTTTCGACAGTTTGATTATCAGCGGCCTATTTGGCTTCTTGGCTTATCTGGCTCTCTTTTTGAGCATTTTCTATTATGCGTTGAAGTGGTTGGGGTTGATCCAGCAGCGGCGGCAATTGTACCTCTTTTTGGGATTGACGATTGCTGGAGGTGTGATTGCGCCCCTGATTGCCCACCAGCTTGATCACGGCCAGTGGCGTTTTTTTGGCGTCTCGTTGCCGGTAGGGTTGATCATCGGCCTTATCCTCTACGTGAGTTACGCCTCCCTGAAGGTGGCTGCAACCGGAAGTGACTCTTCTCAACGAGAGCGCTATCTCTTCCTACTCGCACTGTTGGCTGCTGTGACGGCTCATTTTGTGGAAATTCACTTCGGCATTGCCATTGTGGCGACACGAACGTATTTTTGGGTCATGGCAGCGTTGCTGTTAGTTGTGGGGAGCAACTGGCTGCAAGAAGGGGCTCCGGTGGCGAAAACGACAACCCCGCAACAAGTCAAACATCGTTCCGCATCTTCCCGACGCAGCCGCCGGCGGAGACAGCGCTCAACTAAAGCGGAAATACGGCCCCGGGGCGAGACTTCTCTCTGGGGGCAACTAACTTTCCCGGCATCGCTGATGATGTTTATTTTTGGAATTTTGGCGTTTCTTTACACGACCAATCAGTTTGTGCGCAGTGAGCTACCCAACAGTAACGCACTTTCTATCATTAGTCGTAGTCTTTTCACTATTGTGCGCCATGGCCATCATCAATTTAGCCCTTATCTCTTCTACATGCTAACCTTTGTTGGTGTGTTCTCCGGTCTGATTCTGGTGGGAGAGACAGCGCGAGGGAAACGAAAGTCGTTGGGGTGGGGTGGTATAGCTTTTACCGTGCTCACCGGTGCGTCTATCTTGGGCTATCTGTGGGTAGCCCTATTCCAGGCGTTGCAGTTGGCCCACGGTGCGGCGATGCAGTCACAGATACACTCGCTGCAAGACTTGCTACGGCTGGCCCACGTTATTGGCGGCTACGCTGTGAATTTCTATTGGATCTTCTTTTTCTTACTTTTTGTGTTGGCTGCAGCAGTCTGGCGGCAGGATGGTAGAGGACAGATGTCTCGCTGGAGCAACAACGGCCTGACGATGGGTGCTACAGTGCTCTTTGGCGTTTTAGCCCTGTATGGCATCGTGATGATCGACGTGGCTTTAGTACGGGCAGATGTTTATTTCAAACAAGGTAAATCTTTTACCGCAGCCAGAGCGTATGATCGTGCTGTTATCATGTACCAGGCAGCAATCCAGGTGGAACCAAAGGAAGACTACTACTATTTATTCTTGGGGCGTGATCAGTTGACGATTGCTAATCGCGTCAAGGACAAGAGAGTCGCTGCGAAGTACTTCGGGGATGCTTTGCAGACTTTGTTACGCGCTCAGGCGCTGAACCCCTTGAACACAGATCATACGGCGAATCTGGCTCGTTATTATAACAATCGCGCCCATTTGGAAAAGGACACGGGGAAACAGCGTCAGCTTCTGGAAAAAGCGGAATCATATTACTCTCAGGCTGTAAGTTTGAGTCCCCACTCGGCGCGATTGCTGGACGAATGGGCAATGACTTTATTAGAGTTGGGTAGGCGTGAGGAAGCTGAATCGGTGTTGAAGCGATCTCAGGCGCTGGATCCTGATTATGATCTGACTTACATCATTCATGGAGATCTTTACCGCACCGAGAAGAATTACCAGAAAGCGCTAAAAATGTACCAGAAAGCGTTGACTTATAACCCTAAGAATACCAGCTTGCTCAACTCATTAGGCGTCACTTATGACCGCTTGGGGCTGTTGGATCGGGCTGTTAATGCTTATCAAGAACTGGCGCGATTGAGCCCTAAAGATCCGCTTCCGCACCGCAATTTGGCCGTGCTGTACTGGCGGTTGGGGCGGAAAGATACAGCTTTACAGGAGGCGGACACTGCATTGCAACTGGCACCTGATGACCAGAAGCCGGCTATCCAGAAGTTGATAAGGCAGATAAAAGGGTGATTACCGACGGCGCTGCTGGGTTGGTGTCGTGGCACTTTAGCACACAAGCCAGGGTGTTGTGAAATATTCACTGTGCCCGTCAGAATCATCTCAGCATTTAGAGGCATTCCTTTGTCCTTCGAATATTGCTCTTTTACAGTTTGTTGTCACAATTCTATTCACTGTTTTTCGGCGACTGGTAGTCGCGGCCACGCTTACAAAGTCGCTCTCCGGTGACTGGATACTAACCTGCGTAGACTGGTTCCGAAATTGTTACTGGAGTTTGGCGAGGATGCCATTTTAGGCTCGACTGAGCTATCTTTACTACAGGTTGCGTGGATTAACACAGATTTTTTTCCTTGCTTTGCAACTAAAATCCGAGAGATTCTGTGACTAAAATAAAAGACGTCAGAGTCCAGATTGTTACAAAGTCTGTGGCTAAAATCTAAAACGCCAATGTCCAGTTGAGAAAAGGAACACCAAGCATATATGCCGACTGCATTGACTCATAATACTATTACCGCTTATACACTAATCATGTTGACGGCACTTTTTTTGGCATGGAGTGCGACGCCATTAGCACGGCGAGTGGCTCGTCGCACCGGCATGATGGATATTCCTAATGCCCGCAAAGTGCACACGAAAGCGACACCGTTATTGGGTGGAGTCGTTATC
>WFQT01000387.1 GCA_015486895.1 Anaerolineae bacterium | reverse complement strand
TCTCCGGCTTGTCCTTTCCGGAGCCGATTGTACCCCTCCACGGAGAGCATCACTACATAAGGCTTTCCGCTTCGTTTCACAATGATGGGTTCTCTCCCTTCCACAGCCCGGCGCATCACTTCTCCAAAACGAATGCGGGCTTCGGTAGCGCTAATCACCCGTTCCATCGTTGGTTTTCCTCCCTCCTGCACATACATTAATCGATTCATTACTCAATTAAAGTATACCTCGGATCGACCGGAAAAGCAAGACAGTGAAGATGTACGTATTCTCCTATTTCCACACCCCCGAAATTTAACGACTGAGGGGCCGGAGGAGAGTAGCTCACACCACTAGATAATTTCAAGTCTTTGCACCGTCCCGGCGTGATAATTAGAGGTTTGGGTGGTCGCACCGGTGTCACTAACTAGCGAATAACACTGCACCAAAGCCAGAGAGATGAAGCGCTGTTCTATGGTCGGCAAGTTACGTTCCCAAGGCCGAGGCAACGGAAAAGCCGTTAGCCGAAAAAGCACTGACGTGTCACCGGTATATGGTATTCCACACGCTTCGGATGAGGAAGGGATGGGGTGAACATTGACATGGGGCACTGGTATTGGAGTAGATTTGGTGGTAAACTAAAAGTATATAGAGTGGTACACGAGCGTCAATCGCAATGGCAGACGAATAAGAAAGATGGTCAAGATCAGAACCAAACTCGGGAAATACTGACCATCCGACATCGAAACGGGAGCTTGCAGGAGCATGGGCTAGATGAGTCAGGCTGAGGCCCATCGGGAAACCCGGTGGACGAACTACTAAATCCAAAGACCAGGCATATCGCTCTTCTACGCGGCTGGACGCAAACAATGATATCTAAAATCCAATGAAGCCGGGGGCTAAGATGAGAGATGAGAAAAACAAGAAGGCTCAGCGAAGAGGTTTACCTGATCAAAAAGTGAAAATTACTACACGCATAAACCGATCTAAGGGCCTTTACATCGTGATCATCCTGTTGTCCCTATTGTTGATGGGGGCAACTAAAGCGCCGCCACGCACCGTGCGCGTTTGCGTTTATGAAAACGCGCCAAAAATATTCACCGCCGCAGACGGCACAGTTACCGGCTTCTGGCCGGAGTTGATTCATCATATCGCGGCTAAAGAAGGCTGGCAAATCGAATGGGTGCATAGCACCTGGGACGAATGCCTCCAGAAACTTTCCACCGGGGAAATCGACATCCTGCCGGACACGGGCTGGACTCCGGAGCGCAGCCGGAAGTACGCTTTCTCCAACGAAACAGTGCTTCTGAGTTGGTCCAGGCTGTACGCAGCTAAGGGAACACACATCGAATCCATCCTGGACCTGGCAGGCAAGACTATCGCCGGGTTGGCGAACAGTGTCAATATGAACGGCCCCGGCGGGATCAAAGACCTTACCGCACAATTTGGACTCCATTGTAAATTCGTGAAAATGGACACTTATGATCAGGTGTTCCAAGCCCTGGAACAGGGTCAGGTGGACGCCGGCATCACCAACAAGGACTTCGGTAACCTCAACGAGGGGAAATACAACGTCGTCCGGACGTCCATTGTCTTCCAGCCTGCTCGAGTACTCTTTGCTTTCCCCAAAAACGGAGCACTGACCCCATACCTGATTGAACGCATAGATGCCAACATGAAGGCACTTAAAGCGGACAAAGATTCCCTCTATTATCAAGCACTGGACAAGTATCTGGGAGCGAGAGAAGCAAGCAGCGAGCGGGTCATCTTGCCCAATTGGGCAAAGTTCGCTCTGTTGGCATTAGTGGGTATTGCCCTATTTCTGCTGGCAGTCTGGTCGGTGGCTGTAGTCCAGGTACGACGCCGCACCCGAGCCCTGCGCGAAAGCGAAGAACAATACCGCACTCTGTTTAACAGCACTAATGTGGGCATTGGCCTATCAACATTTGATGGCAAGTTTATCTCCATTAATCCGACCATGCGTGAGATGATGCAATATGGCAATGCGGAATGGAAAAGCTTGGAGGTAGCGGATATATATTACGACCGAGAGGAACGCGCGCGGATAATCGAAACAATTCGCCGAGAAGGCAGCGTGAAAAACCATGAAACCCGGGTACGGCGGAAGGATAGAACTATTATCTGGGTGAATATGAATATAGTGCCCATCAAAATTCAGGGTGAGAAACAGCTCTTGGTCACAATGTTTGATATCAGCGACCGTAAGCAGGCAGAGGAAGCGCTGCGTGAGTCGGAAGAACGCTACCGGTCCATTGTGGAACACTCGCAGGAGGGTATTTTCATTTTGGACGATGCCTACCGCTTTACTTACGTGAACGATAGGGTGTGTCGCGTCTTGAACTGTTCCCGCCAGGAGATCGTGGGCCACGACTTTCGCGGATTCCTGGATGAGGAGAGCCGGGAGATGGTTGTCGATCGCTACCTCCAGCGCCAAAGGGGGGAAAACGTCCCATCCCGCTACGTATTCGGCATCGTCCGCCCCGACGGAGAAAAGCGGCGGGTAGAGCTCAGTTCCAATGTGATCCGGGATTCCACCGGTAAAATAAAGACTATCGGTCAGATATTGGACATCACTGAGCGGGTGCGAGCGGAGGAAGCACTTCGCACCAGTGAGGCGCGCCTGCGCGCCATTACTGAATCCGCACAGGATGCTATCTTGATGGTGGATCCTGCCGACAACATATCCTTCTGGAATCAGGCAGCCGAACGGATTTTCGGATATACCAAAGAAGAAGCACTAGGACAAAATATGGGCAAATTAATCGTACCACCACGTTACTACAAAGCTCATAAAGACGCCATTACCATATTTCAAAAAAGCGGGCAAGGCAACGCTGTGGGCAAGACTATGGAATTGGCAGCGCGCCGCAAGGATGGTCAAGAGTTCCCCGTCGAGTTGTCACTTTCGGCTCTCGAACTCGGCAATGGCTGGAATGGCGTGGGCATCATACGAGACATCACCAAACGCAAGCGAGCGGAGGAGGAACGCACCCGCCTGGCCACGCAAATCCACGAGCAGGCGCGGCAAGTGGAACAGGTCCTCGCCACTATGCCAGAAGGCGTACTCTTACTGGATGCCGATGGACGGGTCTTGCAGGCCAATCCCACGGCTGAGGACGACCTGGCTATCCTGGCCAGCGCAAAAGTGGGCGACCGCCTCACGCATTTGGGTGACCGCCCCCTGGCCGAACTGCTGACCCCGCCACCGACTAAGGGGCTGTGGCACGAAGTCAAAGTCAATAGCCGTACCTTTGAAGTCATCGCCCAGCCGATGGACTACAACGCCAAAACAGCATATTGGGTACTGGTGATCAACGACGTGACGCAAGAGCGAGAGATCCGAGCGGAGCTCCGGCAACAGGAGCGCTTGGCCGCCGTGGGGCAACTGGCCGCCGGTATTGCTCACGATTTCAATAACATCATGGCCATTATTGTTCTTTACACCTACATGGGATTGCAAACCCCAGACACCCCCCCCAAACTCAGTGAACGCTTGCAGACTATCTCGCGGCAAGCCCATCGCGCCAGCGACTTAATCCAGCAGATACTGGACTTTAGCCGCCGTGCGGTGCTGGAACGCCGTTCCATGGACCTGACACCTTTCCTGAAAGAGATGGTCAAAATGCTGAAGCGTACTATTCCGGAAAATATCGAAGTGAACTTCACTTACGGCACTGACGAATACACAGTTAATGCCGACCCAACGCGAGTGCAGCAGGCGATCATGAACCTGGTGGTCAACGCGCGGGATGCGATGCCAAAGGGCGGGGAACTGCGCATCGCTTTGTCCAAGACAACGGAGGCGGACAAAATCCGCTGTGTGACTTGCAGCCCGGACCCAATAGTTGGAAGGGAGTGGGTGCGCATCACAGTGACAGATACGGGCGACGGGATTCCGCCCGACGTGCTATCGCACATTTTCGAGCCCTTTTTCACCAC
>WFQT01000386.1 GCA_015486895.1 Anaerolineae bacterium | reverse complement strand
GTACAGAAAGCACTAACTTCCTGGAATCTGGCGAAAATGACGTTTTAGGCCCGATCAGGCTAACTTCACCACGTATTGAAAACACAAAAATAAGATCTGTGAAAATCTGCGAAATCTGTGGCTAACAAATCAGGAACCACGGATTGACACAGATTTTCCCTTGCTTTTCGACCTAAATCTGCGCACTTCTGCATTTTTCTGTAGCTAAAATAAAAACGCCAGAGTCCAGTAACTTCATTGGTAAAGCATTAGCAGCATGGGATTGAGGGCAAGTCTGAGACTTGCCCTTACCCTGACGTGACTACAAGAATACACTTCCTAAAGCTACCTTCAATTCGATGAATTAGTTTGCTTCATGGTAACGTCTGCCCGCAGACGGAAGTGCCCTCGCTTGGGTTCAGTGTAGATTTCCACATACTGCTCCTCAACATTGAGCTGACGAGCTAAGTCAGCCCGAAGGTCAGCTTTAAGTTGCTCGATCTTTCTCGGGGAGAGAAACATACGATCAGCACTTAAAGTCGTACGTAAGCGCTGCACGGCCAATTCCCGAGGTGTCTTCTTTCTCCGTTTGGCGTTGAACATGTTAATCCTCCAGCGTGTCGATGTTGGCTAAGATGCAAGGTGTTGCTGGACAGCTCCCAAAATGACCGGTATCCCGATACCGGTTTGATCCAGGTTAACCAAAAATACGGAAAACCCGCTTTAACAGCTTATTGCTCCCGGTTAAGTCGATAAAGTCAATCTCCTCTCCCAAAAGGCGGCCGGCAATATTGTGATACGCTGTTGCCGCGGGGGAGCGGCCGTTCAACGTTGTCGGCGCACCCCGATTGGAGGCCACCAAAATGTTATCATCCTCCGGGATAACGCCGATAAGGGGGATAGCTAATGCTGAAACAATGTCATTGACGTTTAACATATTTCCTACTGCGATCATATGCGGCTGAATCCGATTCACGATCAATTGTGGTGTATTCTTCCCTTCGGATTCTAAAAGTCCAATAACGCGATCGGCATCACGCACTGCCGAGACATCCGGTGTGGTGACCAGTAAGATTTCATCGGCTGGGGCCACGGCATTGCGGTATCCTTGCTCGATGCCCGCGGGGGAATCGACAATGACAAAATCGTAATGTGGGCGCATGTATTGGCACAAAGCGACCATCTGCGCCGGATTGACGGCCGATTTGTCACGGGTCTGCGCGGCCGGCAAAAGGTACAGCCTCTCGACCCGTTTGTCCTTCACTAAAGCCTGTTCAATACGGCACCGTCCCTCGATCACGTCTACTAAGTCGTAGACAATGCGATTCTCTAACCCCAGAACTACGTCTAAATTACGCAAACCGATGTCGGCGTCAATCACCGCTACTTTTTTCTGGTGGCGCGCTAATGCAACGGCGATATGAGCAGTGGTTGTTGTCTTACCGACGCCTCCTTTTCCTGAAGTGACGGTAATGACTTTTGCTTCCATATTAAGTCCCTATTTGCTGTTTATGTTCCTCAATTAGATAGTGAAGTTGCCATGGTTCAATGATAATCTGTCTGCCCTGTACAAAGGCAATAGCTGGGCTTATTACTTCCTTTTCTACCCTATCCGGCTTATCGAAAGGTAGGGCCAGCAGAGCGCCAATGCGTAATTGTAATGGTTGTAATGCTAACGCGCAAACGAAACTGGACATATCGCCGTTGCTACCCGCCCGGGCAATCCCTTCCAGACGGCCCCAGACGATAATATTCTGGCTAGCAATAATTTCAGCGCCAGGATGGACATTACCTAAAACGACCACATTGCCGTCATATTGAATTTGTTGACCGGAGCGCAGGGGTCCCCATTGCAAATGCATTCGTTCCGTTGGCGGTATGCTGCGCTGTTGTTGCTCTTGTTGTAAAGGTGCTACTTGCAAGCCCAAAAGCCGGGCGATGCTTCGCATTTCTTCTGCTTCAGCAATGATTTTTTTCAAGACAATGTCATAGCGGTTCAGCAGGTCGCGCAGCATTGTGAGCTGACCTTGACTCAATACTCGACCATTGATGTCAACGGTCACACTAGCTTCGCGGAAGAACTTTCCATGCGCCCCTAAACGGTCAGCCAACTGTGCCAGTACCTCTTCCCAGCGGCCGGGGCCAATAGTGATTATCAGCCCGTGCATTCCCTGGCCTTTGATGTTAATGCTGGTCGGTAACATGGGTCAGCTTTTCCTCCATAGGGGTAAATACGCTCATTAGACACTCAAAAAATGGTACAAAATTACTACAACACAGTATAACACATTATACGTAGATTGTCATATGGCCCTAAGATACTACCAGCAATTCTAAATATAAAGCTTCTGGAATGCAACTGCCCCAGAAAAAAGTCGATTCTGAGCCACCGGTGGGAAGATGAGCGCCATTTCACATCTGAATTGAGGTCGTCCTCCCATCAAAAATGCCACATTGGGAATTGCTGGGCAAAATAGCGTTGTCGCGGTTATGACCAGGTTGACATGATTCGCCCCTACAGCAGCCGTTGCCAGCCAACACCATTACTATCTTCGTAGCATTTCCGCGCCCGACAATTGGCATTGCCGCCTTCCCAATCGCGGTTGAAACCACACCCGGGGACAGTGCACGTCGTGCACTGCCGAGCGTCGGCCTACGCCGACGCGGGCCCGCCGCGCAGTGGCAAAGCTATTCACGAACGCACAACCGCAATCCGGCGGGGAGAAACCAACAGCGTCGCAGCCACTGATGTGTGGTTATCTAGCTCCTACTTCCTATTGCATACTGTAATTGAATGATAAACTTAGCTCCAAAGTCATATTGACAAGATGATGCTCAATACAGTAAGGTAATGTTGTCGTGAGAAAAGCCCTGCAACTGATGTCTGTAACATAATTCAGCGCAAGGACGCAAAATTCTTTCGCTTTCTCTGCCAACATAAAGATTTTTGAAATCTCTGTGACTGCGCGTTAAGATTTTGTTCACAGATTACAATCTGTGCGATCAGGGCAATTTGTGGTTCATTTTTGGAGTAGATTAGCTTGTCTCCTTCCAAAAGGGGAAATAATATCATGCAGTGTACGTACCATTCCCGGAAGTGCTTGTTTTCCT
The DNA here is from genome assembly GCA_015486895.1 of Anaerolineae bacterium. Classification (GTDB taxonomy): domain Bacteria; phylum Chloroflexota; class Anaerolineae; order JAADDB01; family JAADDB01; genus S014-12. The sequence continues at coordinate 2,637 of WFQT01000386.1, read as the reverse complement.
TTGCCTTTGTTTTCTTGCTTGCATTGGCATTTTTGTTGCCCCCCACAATGGCAACAGAAGCGTCTCCCGTTGGAGAATGGCAAACAATCACGGTCACGGGCCATAACTGGCTCGGAGACGTTCAATTCTTAGATAATCATATTGGCTTTGCCGTAGGAGAGGCCAATGTGCGACACTGGAACGGCAAAGGCGCTTACAGGGGTTCGCTCTTGAAAACGACCGACGGCGGGCAAACATGGCAACAGATGTATACCGCCTCTCTCCCAGAGATCCGTGCTTTGCGCGGCATCCAGATGTTTAACGAGAACGTTGGTTGGGCCGTGGGTGACTTTGGGCGCATTCTCTACACGGCCGATGGTTGGCAGCACTTCACGTTACAAGACGCTGGTTCTCAGAAACCCCTTTTCAACATTTTCGTAGCGCCGGACGGCAAGGATGGATGGATAGGTTGCAGCCAAAACGGTGGCTCTTTGCTGAAAACGACGGACGGTGGAGCTCATTGGCAAACCATTGGCATGCACAGCGCCAACGGGGGCTACGCTTGGGGAGCAGCGCCTAATGACATTTCCTGGATCAATTATGATGGCACCTGGTATGGCTATGCTATCGGTGCCGTCTCTACCGGCGGGCTGTTTATTCGTAGCCGGGATGGAGGCACTACCTGGGAGCGAGTTGGCCCGGATCTCTCTGATTACACCGTGCACAGCGTTGATTTTGTCGATACGCGTCACGGTTGGATAGCTGCTGATTACGGTCACATTTTCCGAACCGATGATGGCGGTACAACCTGGCAGACGGTGCAACTGTCACCGGACTTACATGTAATGAGCATCAAGTTCCTAGACAGCAAGCACGGTTACGCTGTTGCTGCCCAGGCACAACGTCCTCCAAACTATTGGTATGAAACTCCCTCTCTACAATCAGTGCAACTGTTGATTAGCAATGACGGTGGGCACTCCTGGCAGCAGCAAACGGTGCCGGGGAACGACACGCCCGTCAGCCTGGAAGTGCTAGACGCCCACCATATTTGGATTGTTGGGCATGGTGGTATGGTAACTTTCCTCAATACGGGCGAGGTAACGCCTTGGCCGACCAGCGCCCCACCTCCACCGCCGTTCATGGATACTCCCGTAGTGACGACGCCAACACCATCACCACAAGCAACGCCGATCCCTTATAGTGATCAGCCGGTTACCATGGTCTTACAAGAAGGCAAAGATGGTTATCAGGGAACGGCGGACACATATATTAATCGCTGGTGGCCGAACGCCGATAGGAATTATGGCGGGGACACGTTTTTCTCTGTACGCGGTCCGGATAAATACGGCATCACTATGGAAGCGTTGCTCAAGTTTGACTTGACGCCACTGCCGGCTGGCGCTGATGTGCAGCAGGCAACGTTGAGAATCTACACCGGCAATCGGGACCGTGAGGCACCGATTCGCTTCGAGGCTTTCCAGATGAAACGCGCCTGGCAAGAGAATGAGGCAACTTTCACCCACGCTGATAGCCAGACTTCGTGGGAGGAAGCCGGTGCCACCGGGGAGAACGATCGCTACCAAACATCGTTGGACAGTAAGATAGTGGATTATAGCCATAACTGGGTTGATTTCGATCTTACGGAAGCGGTCCGGCAGTGGGCCCGTGGTTCCGCAGCCAATAACGGCGTAATTATCCAGAGTTTTAACCTGGCCGGCAATCCCTCCTCGCGGCATAATTTCGTGGCTAGTGAAGACAACCGCTACCCGCAATTCCGTCCTCAACTGCTGGTTACCTTCTTGATGCCCACGCCAACTATTTCCCCTACGGCAACGCCGACGTTTACACCGACCTTAACGCCGACACCGACCGACACCCCGGTTCCAACAGCGACGCCGACTTTAACACCGACACCGACCTTAACGCCGACACCAACTTTGCCCTCCGGCCCGGTCACCTTCATTCTGCAAGAAGGCAGACAGGGATATCAGGGCACGGCGGATAGCTATTTGAACCGCTGGTGGCCTAACGCCGACAAGAATTTCGGCTCCGAGGCCTTTTTCTCCGTGCGCGGCCCGGACAATCGCGGTATCACCATGGAAAGTGTGTTGCAATTCGACCTGACTACTTTGCCGGCCGACATCCAGGTTCAAGCTGCTTTCCTGAAGATATATTCCGGCAACCGGGATAAAGCTGTCCCTGAGCGATTTGACGTCTATGCCTTGCGGCGAAACTGGAAAGAGGGAGAAGTGACCTTCAATCGCGCTGATGGCACTACGCCGTGGGAAGATCCCGGTGCTACAGGGACTACTGATCGAGCGCAAGCAGCGTTAGACGAGCAGACTGTGGATTATAGTCACAACTGGATTACATTCGACGTTACCTCTGCCGTGCAGCAGTGGGCTGCCGATCCCACTACTAATCACGGCGTAATTATCCAGGGATATAACTTGCCGGGGAAACCTGCTACCCGGCATAACTTCGTCAGTAGTGATGACGATCACTACCCCCAATTACGGCCACAGTTGGACATTACCTTTACATATAGCCATGCTACGGAGACACCGACACCTACAGCCACGGCAACGGTTAGTGCGACTGCAGGGGCAACATCGCCGCCCCTGACATCGACCCCGACGCCGACATTCACCGCTACAG
>WFQT01000385.1 GCA_015486895.1 Anaerolineae bacterium | reverse complement strand
GGTTTAACCATTGAGGAGTTTAGGGAATTGTTGTAAATGTGTCTTTGTTCCACAACCGCCGGCGGCCAAAGTCGCGAGCTACCGTTGCCAGACCCGCCTCTGTAGGCTAGTAGGCTATGATGAATAGTCGCCGTAGGGCGACTTCGCAGATGTTGGTGCGGTTTCCAGCCGCCGATCAAGAGGAAAAGACCTTTATGCGCGCTCCCTACACTCAACTCTACCTTCACTTGGTGTGGGCAACCTGGGATCGGCTGCCGCTCATCACCGAGGGCATCGAACCCCGCCTTTATGCTGCCATCGCCGAGAAATGCCGCGCGCTGAAGTGCATACCGCTGGCCATCGGTGGCATTGCCGACCATGTGCACCTGCTGGTGCGGTTGCACACAACGGTATCGGTCGCGAAACTGGCCAAAGAGGTGAAAGGCTCCTCCTCCCACCTGGTCACCCACGAGATCGCACCGGGTCAATTCTTCAAATGGCAAGGTGTCTATGGCGCCTTTACCTTGCGTAAGGGCGAAGTCCCTGTGGTGCAGCGATACATTGAGCGACAGAAGGAACACCATGCGGTCAATGATCTGTGGGAAGAGTGGGAACAGACTTGGATTCCTGATGAGAAGAAGGAGTAGTTTGGCGACTGAAAGTCGCAGCAATGTCAGCCAAGCTGACAGGCGTGGGCTAGTAGGCTATGATGAATAGTCGCCGTAGGGCGACTTCGCAGAAGTTGGTGCGGTTTCCAACCGCTGCTGTCTGGCGACTTCGCAGAAGTTGGTGCGGTTTCCAACCGCTGCCGTCTGGCGGCTTCGCAGAAGTTGGTGCGGTTTCCCACCACCCCTTTATCGTACTTGTCAGCGCCGATGGCGGGTGTTACAATGTAGACCTCTCGACCCGACTTAGCCAACAGGGAGTCGTGATCCATGGAAGACGATCTGAGGGAGGAGATGATGCCATGTCTGTTCAAACAACGATAATGCGAGGGACATTTAATGCACTCGCCCCAGATCGGCAATTGGATATAATCTATTATAGGGCTGTATTACGTTTGAACGATCTCCAAAAACGTTGCTTCCTGGCGCAGAACAAGGTACGCGTGTATGAAGAGCGGTATTAGACAACCCTGTCTCAATTGGATGCCCACGGATTGCCCGATGATGCTTCGCCTGAAATGCACGAGGATTACATCATCTGGCATCACTGGGCGGTAGTGGTTGATGAAACCCGGTGTGAGATTGAACACCTGCAACCTCTGGCGGAAGAAGGGCCGCCACTCCGAGAACTGAAATCTGTTGGCTTTTGAGCACTCGTTAGCCATCGAGCGGATCAGTGCCGACATCACCAAAAGAGGTGTGCCTTTAGATCTGGACGGCGAGACATTACGGATCATCATTTTTCTGCACGATGGCAGTACCCTTCGTGTAACGGAGCAGTGGCAAGGTCAGCAACTCCTCCTCTACGGCTACTACTGGCTGACGGAGCAGAATCAGCTTCTCATTAGCTGGGACAACGCACCCCATCATCGTCACCTTGCGACCCATTCCCATCACAAGCATGTGGGACAGCAAACGAGCAGCCAAAGCTCAACAGAAACTATTCTGGAAGACGTCCTCGACTACATCCGCTAAGGAGATTGTGGTTATGAACAAGAAATCGCCGCAAAGGCCCGCCAAGCTACCCGATTATAGCGAAGTGTGTCTCCAGGCGTTGGTCGAGAAAGGCTTGGCCGAGAAAATCTCTCTAGGCGGCGCACTGGGACTCCTGCACTATCTGGACTACCGCTCCACCCGCGACGTAGATGCCTGGTGGGCTGAGAATATCACCACGGATGAGCAGCATCGTGTGGTAGAGACGATCGAGGCTGTACTCCGTTCTTATGGCCGGGTTAGCACCCGGGCCTGGGGGGATGTGGTCAGCATCGAATTGGAGCGGGAGAGTCATAAGGTGTTCAGCTTTCAGATTGCGCGGCGCTCAGCTCGGCTTGAGCCCCCCACCACTGCGCCCTGGATTGCTGTGCCTCTGGACAACTTCCATGATCTTGTGGCCAGCAAAATGGTCGCCCTCGTCGAGCGGGGTGCCCCCAGAGACTTCCGAGATATTTATGCCTTGTGCCTGGCAGGCTTGACAACCCCGGCAGCATGTTGGAGCCTGTGGCGGCGACGACAGGAACTGGCCGGGAGCGACACGGACCGCAGGCGGGCGCGATTGGCCATTACCCCGCACCTGGCGCGCATTGCTCAACACCGTCGCCTGGATCAAATTGCTGACCCCCAAGCCCGGTCTGAGGCGGCCCGTGTCAGAGCTTGGTTTACAGAGGTTTTCCTGGGAGAGACCGATGAAAGAAGCATCTTGGATTGACGACACCCTATACCCCGACATGGTCCCCCCCGACAGCCTGACAGACATCGATGATCGGGTGGATTTTCTGGCTCGGTTATGTGCTGCCTGGGATTTTGGCATCCTCCCCGAGCCGGAGACAGTTGCTGAGATCCGCAAACCTGAGTGGCGTGACGCGGTGGACCAGTGCCGGCTGCTGACGTCGCCTACCTATCATCTATTGCGCGCCTGGCATGGCTTGCCCCCCTTGCCGTACTTAGGGCAGAAATTGGCTTATATCTCCGACGATCCCAATTTAGCTCATATTTGAGACGCTGTAAGCCGTTCGCCCGGCGTTTTTGGCAAAGCCGGCATCTTCTCCTTCAACGGCAAAGGGATCATCACCACCTTCGGCGGCGGCATGTTGGTCTCCGACGACGCCGACTTCATTGCCCACGCTCGCAAGCTGTCCACCCAGGCCCGGGACCCGACCCCTGTGGGAGTCTCAGGCGCTGCAGCCGATGTTTGCTGGTTGCGAGGTCGTAGGTGGCGCACGCGTGTTGTGACAAGATGAATGGGAGACAAAGTGGCACGGAACCTTTCTCCTCGTCTCTCCATTTCCCCCACCACCTTACTTCCAACAAACTACAAATTGTCCCTGTCGAATTTGACGTATTTTACTGATATATCTATAATGTTTTTGGGTTATTCGCCGGCATATTCATGTTATTTCCATTGAGTTGATCTTAATTACTGGACTCTGGCGTTTTTTATTTTAGCCACAGAAAAACACAGGATTTCACTGATTTAGGTAGAAAAGCAAGGGGAAAAGATCTGTGTTGATCCGTGTAATCTGGTGGTAAAGATAGTTAGGTCGAGCCTAAAACATCATTTTTGCCAGACTCCAGTTACATATTGCAGAGAGGTATGCGCATGCTGAGTTGAAGCCTATTGACTCGGCCGCTGTTGTTATTTTCCAACTGGACTTTGGCATTTTTGTTTTAGCCACAGAAAAACACAGAATTTCACTGATTCGGTTTGAAGTGCAAGAAAAAAATCTGTGTTCATCTGTGCAATCTGTGGTGAATATAGTGGGGTTGAGCC
>WFQT01000384.1 GCA_015486895.1 Anaerolineae bacterium | reverse complement strand
TGCTGGCCGATGCTCGTTTGTTGCCGGTGAGGCCTTGAGGTTTCCGCTTGCACAGCGCAAGCGGAAACTTGTGCGCTTACTCTTTGTTGCTTTGCCAATCATCGCTCGCTGAGCGTTCCGTGGTCCGACACTATCCCAGACAGCTCCAACGTGGCTAACAGCCAGTGCATCCGTGATGCACTGTGAGCTCCAATAAGGGAATTGCTCCTAAACATTGAGATGGTATCATTTGCGTTTGTTAGAACAACGATTGGCATAAGTCTGGCCGCTTTTAGTTATTGAAGGTGGCGTAAATGTCGGGGTAAATTTCCTTGGCGGTGCGGAACAGTTTAGCTAAATGGCAGCATGGCAGCTACTGTTACGAGCACAAAATCAAGATAGAGATGCTTGAACTGTCACATTTGGAATTGCTGCCGCTGGTCCCGAATAGTCCGCTCCGGCGGACTGGGCAACCTGTCGCGGCGATTTTTTGTAAATTTCCGAGTTGTTGTAATATGGGCCGGCGATTGAAATTGCGGTAATAATTACGAAACCTGCCTGCGCACTGGAATCCGGTTGCCGGAAAACAGTGAATAGGATTGTGACAACAATCCGTAAAAGAGCAAAAGTTGCTAAGAGCGAGAGCCTGAGCAGGTCCAGTGTACAAGTTACCAAATGTGAGGTTAGCTATGCAATCACTATTTCGACATGTTTCGTTACCATTGGTTCTTTTGTTGGCATTAGTGCTATTCGGGTGTGGTGGCAATAAGTCAGTACCCACTTTAGCGCCGACAGCAACCAGGCCTCCTCGGCCTACAGTCACGCCTACATCGACGGCTACGAGTGTGCCTGCGGCATCCCCGACGGCGACTCCTTCACCGGTTACATCACAGCCAACAGCTAGCCCTACCGCTGCTGCGCAGGCACAACTGGAAGGCATTGTTAAAGGTACAGTAGTAAATTTGCGTAGCGGCCCCGGCACCGGCTATGCGGTTGTAGGCATGGTACGGGAAGGGGATAAGCTGACCATTGTCGGTCGTAGTGAGGATAGCAAATGGTGGTTAAGTGGTGCATCTCATGAGGGATGGATTTTTGGGGATTTAGTGGAATTATCCGGGACCAAAGATGCTATCCCGGTGGTCAAAATTGCTCAGCCACCCAAACCGACTGCTATGCCGGTTCAGGCATCGACTGACTTTCCTTTGCCTCCAAAAGGCAACTTCCCGGCTCCTTCTGGCAATTTGGACCCATTAACCGGACTATCTGTTGATCCGGCGAAATTACAGCACAAGCCGTTGTTGGTGGTTATTAACAACACGAAAGTCGCTCGGCCACAATACGGCTTGAACTCAGCGGATATTGTTTACGAGTACATGATGGAAGGTTGGTGGGTGACCCGGTTGACTGGCATTTTCTGGAGCCAGGATGCCAAACAGATTGGCCCGGTGCGCTCGGCGCGCCTTATTAACCATTACATGACGCCACTTTACGACGGTGCCCTGACGGCTTCCGGCGCCAGCGACAAGGTACGCTACACACTGAAACACGATCCCTTCCCCTATTTCGATATTGATCTGGATGACCCCGGCAACAATCGGTATAGCTGGAGTGTAGGACATTACTGGGAGACGCGCGTGCGTACCAGTACGGCCAGGGTGCGGCAGTGGTTAGCCGATCAAGGAAAGGATGGGACACCGCATTTGCGCAGTTTGACTTTCGGTGCGGATTTGGCTGGTGCCCCGGCGACAGCGCTCCACATCCCATATCCGCGCTCCAGTGTGGTGGATTGGCGCTACGATGCTGGTAGTGGCTGCTATTTCCGCTACGTCCTGGGCCAGCCGGCCTTGGATAAGAACGACGGCAAGCAAGTTAGCGCCGCCAACGTTATCGTGCAATTTGTACCGCATATAGAGACCAACATCATAGAGGATTCTTTGGGCAGCCGCAGTCATCAATATTTACGGCGAGGGGAGAGCACTTATTTTCCGAGATGGCCAGGTGGTAGATGGCAAATGGCGCTCGCTAACTCAGGGGGACACGCCGTCATTTTTTACGACAAGTGGAACGCCGGTACCCCTGAAACCGGGGAATAGTTGGTTCCAGGTTGTGCCAACTGACTATCAAATTAGCGTAACCGGCCAGTAGGCAGGCAGGACTAGGGCGAGGCAGAAATACTACCTCGCCCTTACCGAAACCTTGGAGTTCCCGTCGTAGTCTCTCTGATACCCTCTACCAAGGTTGTTTTGGGCAGATAGCCCAGTAACCGCCGTGCCCTGCCGAGATCTGCTACAAGGCGGGGAATACCTCCGCTTTGCTGATCGTTATAAAGTACGTTTGCCTTTTTGCCGATAATGGTTTCCATGACTTCAACTAACTTGTTGATGCTGGTCTCTTCCCCGGAACCGATATTAATAATTTGTCGGTTCACCCACTTGGCATTGCTAGCTGTGATGAGGGCTTCAACTACGTCATCAACATAGACGAAATCTCGGGTTTGATTACCATCTCCGTGGATGACAACGGAGCCTTGGCCGAGAATCTGGTGCAAGAAGTGGGGAATAACCGGCGGGTGGGAAGGGCTAATTGTTTGTCCCGGACCGTAAGCATTGAAAATACGTAGCGCTACAGTTTCAATGCCGTAGAGTCGCCCTAAAGTGAAGAGGTAATGCTCGGCAGCAATTTTGCTGACGGCGTAAGGTGCCAGCGGGTTGGGGGTCATCTCTTCATGTACTGGCTGGCGGGGCTGTTCTCCATAGATGGTTGCCGATGAGGCCAGCACCACTCGCTTGACGCCAATGACACGCATGGCTTCCATGAGGCTTACCGTTCCTCCAACGTTTACATCGTTGTAGTCCCGAGGGAAGAGGATAGACTCGGAGACGGAAACCCGGGCCGCTAAGTGGAAGACGCAGTCTACGTTCTGGAGCAAGCTCCAGATTTTCGGTAAGTCACGAACATCTCCCCGGTGAAAGCTGACGGCAGCGTCTAAATGCTCCCGCTCTCCTGAACTGAGATCGTCTAATATCCTGACGGCGTGCCCTCGGCGAACCAAAGTGTTTGCTAAGTGACTGCCGATAAAGCCTGCACCGCCAGTAATCAGATAGCGCATGCAATATTCTCCATCTCTTGTAGTGACTGGCTGGTCTCGCAGTTGTATATTCAGGGACCAAAAAGCAATTAAAGCATTATAAGATGCCTGGACAGTAAGAGCCAAATGTTTTCCTGCCGTTTCTATCGTTGTTGGACCTTTGGCTCGACCGTAATGAGCTTTTGTGACGCGGGTAAAGGAATGGAAATTGGTACCAGGGGACTAAAGTATATGCGTAGCGGCCCTCTGTGATCTTGTGGATTATGCTTAAGTACCATTGTCATCAGCGGCGTTATGACTATAGTAGAAGTGTAGATGTAGTGATGACGACATTAAATGAGGCTGGTGACATTACTCTCCTGTGGAGAACGGAGTATATTCTTATTATGAACAGGGGGATGGTCGTGGATGTTGGGGAGCTGCGCAAGGTTGCGCGTGTCCTCCAAGCAGATGGCAGTTATAAAGTGGATATGGAGCTGTTGGGCTTCATTACACATTTTCTGCGCCAACTACCGAATGCGGCGCTCACCACTTATGTGATAGAAAATATTCACCGCCCTATGAGTGCCAAGGAACTGTCGGCACAATTCATGGTGGATGAATCTATTGCTGAGGCGCACTTACTGGATCTATCGTTGCATGGCTTGCTGAAAGCGGTTCCGGGAGAAAAGTATACCCTGTTTGAGCTAACGTCGCTCCAACCCTGGCGCGATTTGGCTTTGCGTTTCGCTCGACAACTGCAGAGGGAGTGTTGAGCTTCCGCTGTCTACGTCCCAGGCACCATCTCCTGACCCTATCTACTATTGCTAATATTACCTGCGTAAGCTCTATTTGCTTTTTCCCGTGTTCCGTATTTTCCGTGCGCCTTTTTCCCTTTTTTCAGCTTCTCCCGCTCCCTTGCTCCCTCGCTCTCTATTTTCGGAGTAGATGCCTTATGCTGGGCGGGGAGGCGTTGGGTTGGCACAAGCCCCTTTTCGCAGAGAGCCCGCTAATCTAATTGCTCAAATGATGCCCTTCAGGTATAATTTTTTTACATTACCTTTGTTAAGGATGAGGAATGCTATGGCAATTAATATTGTGTGGTATGGACATGCTTGCTTTCGCCTTCGGGAACGGAATTTGGCTGTGGTAACAGACCCATACAGTCCCGAGATTGGCTTCACTTTGTCACGGCTGTCGGCGGATGTTGTCACCGTTAGCCATCACATGCCGGGGCACGATTACGTGAAAGCGGTGCGAGGCAAGCCGTTGATATTCGATGGCCCGGGGGAGTATGAAGTTCACAATGTCTTCATTACCGCTATCCGTACCTGGCACAAAGGCGGTAAGAGCGGCGGGCCCAACACGATTTTTCATTTCCTTTTCAACAATATTTCTGTGTTGCACTTAGGGGACATTGGCGAAATCCCCAGCCAAGACGCTCTGGAGAGTATTGGTAATGTGGACGTTCTACTCTTGCCGGTAGGAGGGAAAATGACTCTGGATGCCAGCAGCGCTGTGGAGATGATCACGTTCCTGGAACCGCGTTTGGTTGTGCCGATGCACTATCACTTGCCGGGCTTGACTATAGACCTGGACCCGGTGGATTATTTCCTATCTGAAGTGGGTGCTGGCCACGCTGAGAAAGTGGAAGAGTTGAAAGTCACCGCGTCTTCCCTGCCCAGTGAGACCAATGTTGTGCTCCTAAGGCCTAAAGTAGCGGTGACTTCAAAGGATGAGCAATGACGAAAATGAAACATAGCCTGTTCTTCTTGTTGGTTATGACCCTGGCATTGCCGTTGTGGGGCTGTGCTGGAGAGCAGACGGTGGCGCTGTCGACACCGGCACCTGTCTCCTCGCCAACTCCGGCTACGGCGCGAGAGTGGTTTCTGCGGGGCAATGACTTGATGCAAGCAGGGGATTTAGGCAATGCCGTCGTTGCCTACAAGGCAGCTATTAACCTGAAAGAGGACTATAGTGATGCTTACACTAACTTGGGCGTCGCTTACTACCGCCAGGGGGATTTGACCTCGGCAGAGCAAACATTGCGCAAGGCCGTAGAATTAGCTCCTAAAGACGCCATAGCTCATTACTTGTTGGGTATTACTTATTTGCAGTCAGGGCAATTGGAGCAAGCAGAGTCTTATTTACAGAAAGCCAACGCTTTGGATTCCAAGTTGCCGGAAGTTTATTATGGCTTAGGAGCGCTGTACAAGCTTCAGGGAAAGAAAGGTGCTGCCATTGCCGCCTTTGAGCATTTTTTGCAGGTTGGGCCGGGGCAGGATCCTCAGGCTGTAAATGAGGCGAAGAAGCAGTTGCAGGAATTGCGCGGGAAGTAATTGTTTTCATGATGCAGTCAGCAACACAGAAACGATTGCCGTTAGCTGGGGAAATGTCTCTCTTGTTTACGGCGAATGGCTTGCGGGTAGTTACTGCTCAACTTCCCCATACCCAAGCGGTAAGTGTTGGCCTCTATGTTGGTGTAGGCTCTCGTTATGAGAGCGAAAAGGAAGCCGGGGCCTCTCACTTTATTGAGCATATGCTTTTCAAAGGCACGCAGCGACGCCCCACACCGCTGGACGTGGCTCGCTCTGTAGAGGGCTATGGCGGTTCGTTTAACGCCAACACAGGGCGAGAGTATACCCTTCTCTGGGTCAAAGCCCCGGCGCCGAATTTCATCCAGGTGTTGGACCTGTTGGCCGACGTGCTCACTGGTTCTCGGTTCGCTCCAGATGACATTGAGCGAGAGCGTAATGTTATCCTGGAAGAACTGACGATGACATTGGATGACCCCGATGATTACGTTTTCGTGCTGGCCAATAAGCTCTTGTGGCCGGGACACCCCCTTGGTCGAGAGGTCATGGGCAGTGAGGAGAGCGTGCGGGCATTGAGTCGGGATCTCCTTTTGTCCTTCAGGCGACGACATTATCGCCTGAACAATGTATTGTTTAGCGTGGCCGGGCCGCTACCCCCAGGAGAAGTACTGTCGCAAATAGAAAAAGTTGGTGTGACCTTGCCGGATGGGGAAAAGCCGATGTTCGTGGCAGCGCCACAATTGCCTGAGCAGCCTCATTTAGGGGTACGTCAGCGCCCTAGTGAACAGGTACATTTTTGCTTGACGTTGCCTGGTCTTTCTCGGAATGACCCTGATCGTTTCGCCCTCTCTATTTTGAATACGATTTTGGGAGCCGGGATGAGTTCCCGGTTGTTTCAGACCCTACGAGAAGAAGCAGCGTTAGCTTATTCTGTGGAATCCTACACCGAGTCTTTCTCCGATTGTGGCCTTTTTGGTGTTTATGCCGGCGTGGATGCGCAAAAAGTCACTGATGCTGTTTTATTGGTGGTGCAGGCACTTGATCACTTGCGGCAGGAACCGGTCAGTCAGGCAGAATTAACTTATGCCAAAGCCAATGTTCGCGGTCATTTTCTATTGCAGTTAGAGGATTCCTTGAATGTTATGAGTTTATGGGGCGAGCAGGTGTTACTACATGACCAGGTGCTATGCCCAGAGGGGATCATAGCGCACATCGAAGCCGTTACTGCTGACGATGTTATGGCGGTCGCCCGGCGCCTGTTTGACTGTCATCGCCTTTCTTTGGCTGTCTTAGGGCCGGTTCCAGATGGTGAGTCTCGCTTTGCTGATTTACTTTGTAATGTACAAGCAAAGTTTTTGTAGTAAGTTACAGCTCGAAAAGATATGAGCTGGGAAGGAGTACAGAATTTAATGCACAATATTGAACACGAAGAACAAAACTTAGCTCTTTTTATCGACTTTGACAACATTGCAATGGGCGTTCGTGGTTCCAAGTTGGGACGCTTTGATGTTCGTTTGGTTATAGAGCGGTTGCTTGAGAAAGGGAACATCATTGTCAAGAAAGCGTATGCAGATTGGTCGCGTTACCCAGAGTATAAACGTGATTTTCATGAAGCGGCTATTGAACTTATTGAAATCCCTAAGCGCCAGATGACCGGCAAGAACAGTGCTGACATCCGCATGGTAGTAGATGCGATGGATTTAAGTTATACCAAAGAACATTTAGACACGTTTGTCATTGTCTCCGGAGATTCCGATTTTTCACCATTAGTGTCTAAATTGCGGGAGAACAACAAATCGGTTATCGGGATTGGTATCCGACGTTCTACCTCTGATTTGCTGGTAAATAATTGTGATGAGTTCATTTATTACGATGATTTAGTCTCAGAGGGTAGGCGCCCCCCGACGCTGGATCGGGTCCCCGCCAACAAAGTCCCAGCTTTCCAATTGTTGGTCTCCACGGTGCAGGCACTTATCCGGGAGAATAAAGAGATCATTTACTCTTCCATGGTCAAGGACACCATGAAGAGGAAGCAACCTTCCTTCAATGAGGGTAGCTATGGCTATTCTTCTTTCGGCGAGATGTTAGAGGACGCCAAACGTTTTGGTATTCTGGAAATTACCCGTGATCAGAAAGCGGGCGGGACGTACGTGGTCATGGGTTTTGGCGGCTGGAACCCTCCCCGGGGGGGCAGTGGTAAGAGCAAAGGGAACAACAAGTAATGACCGGAACGACATGTTGGCCCAACGTGAGGCCACAGGTTTTATTTCATGACATCCTCCTGTTGCGATTTCAGGTCGGGTACATGAGGTCGGTGTGAGCGAAGGGACGGTTTGGATCAAGCGAGGGCGAGAAAAGCCGTTGCGTCAACGGCATCCTTGGGTTTTCTCCGGCGCTATTGACCATGTGAAATATGCGACGCCGGGAGAGACAGTTGTCGTTCGAGGATATGACAATGCTTTCCTGGGCCGGGGCTATTTCAATCCCCAGTCGCAAATACAGG
>WFQT01000383.1 GCA_015486895.1 Anaerolineae bacterium | reverse complement strand
GACCGGCGGCATCCCCCACCAGCAGCACAGGCGCCTTGCCCACACGCCCCCACGGGCGCAGGCGTGGATGGTGCATGGCCACCTGGGCTCCCTGGTAGGCCAGGGGCACCAGGTCGTGACGCTGCAGGAAACGCTGCAACAGGACGCGGGTTCTGGCCCGGTCATCTCCCACGAGGCCCACCACGCCGCGGTCTGACGACTCCGGAATGAGCCAGTAGAAGAAACGCGTGTCGTTGACATCGAACCACACTTTTGTGACCGCTGGATCCCATCCCGGAGGCAAGGCCACTTCGGCCTGAAGGATCGGCACAGACGGAGGGCGGCCTATGCCTGCAGCAGCCGCTACCTTGCTGGACACACCGTCCGCTCCGATGATCGCACCGGCATGTACGGTAGTCATCTCACCATGGTTGTTACGCAGGAATAGCAAAGCCCCCTCTGAATGCGGTTCCAGCGCCTGAAAGCGATGATCGTAATAGATGACGACCCCAGCATCTTCCGCCTCTCGCACCAGGTGCCCGGCAAAGCGCCCTCGCTCGATGATCAGATCGGGGTCTTGCAACTCAACGCTGACTGTCTCCCGCATAGTGACCACTTCCATCACCGATATGCGGTGGAGTACAGCATCATCGGGGAGGTATCCCAGCACCCGTTGCCACTGCGGAGTAACAATGAGTGTGCGCCGCGCAGGGGCAAGCTCGCGCTGGCGTTCAAAAACAGCTACTCGCTTGCCACCACGTGCTAACCGGATCGCTGCATACAACCCTGCAGACGAAGCACCAACGATGGCCACATCATAGCTCATCATCATTACTGTTCTCCTCGACATAATCTCACAGTCCACAACAACTCGTGTCTGATATTATACAATCTCATGGCTACGTGGCTGCGTGGCTTCGGGGCTCCACAGCCGCGATAGCCACGGTTCATGCAGCCACGTCCTTCCCTGCCATGGTCTCATAATTCCGCGGACATGTCAGCAGGTTGCACGGGGTGCGATCTGACGCTAGCCGGGCGATAAGACGGCACGAGAGCAGTCAAATACTGCATCACGGCATCCACATCACCATCCTGCGCTTCACGCACAAGCCCCTCAACCTGGGCTTCCAGGTTGGGAATGTGATCGATCTTCTCGTTCATTGCCACCAGGATCTTCTCGTGCATCGTGCGAGCTACCTCTCCCTCAGCAAAGAGTTCCTCGAACAATTTGTCTCCTGGACGCAAACCGCTGAACACAATCTCAATATCACGATCTGGTTCCAGGCCGGACAGTCTGATCAAGTCCCGGGCCAGGTCCACGATCTTCACCGGCTCCCCCATATCCAGGACGAAGACTTCTCCACCCTGCCCCAGAGCGGCTGCCTGGAGCACCAGTTGCACGGCCTCGGGAATGGTCATGAAGTAGCGCTTTACCTCCGGATGTGTCACGGTGACTGGCCCCCCACGGGCAATTTGCTCTTGAAAGAGAGGGACTACACTCCCTCGCGAGCCCAAGACGTTGCCAAAACGCACAGCCACATAGGGACGGTTCGAGCGTTTCGCCTCGATCTGGACCAGGGACTCTGCCACCCGCTTGGTAGCCCCCATGACGCTGGAAGGATTCACCGCTTTGTCAGTAGAAATAAGCACAAAACGCTCCACATCGTACTGCTCGGCCAGAGAGAGAACCACCCAGGTACCCAACACATTATTTGTAACCGCTTCGACAGGGTTGGCCTCCATCAGGGGAACATGCTTGTGCGCCGCTGCGTGGAAAATGATCTCTGGTCGAAACGTGCGGAAGACCTGCTCCATACGCGCCCGGTCACGGACGTCGGCGATGACAGGGTGGATAGGGGGAGAGTGGAAGGGGGAGGATGGAGGATGGAGGGAGGAAGGCGGAGAGAAAGAAGGCGCAAGCTCGCGGGCAATGTGGAAAATGGAATTCTCGCCGTGGCCCAGAATTACAAGTTCCGCCGGGCCGCAGCGCATCACCTGGCGGCAGATCTCACTGCCAATGGATCCACCAGCCCCCGTCACCAGCACTCGTTTACCCCGCAGCAGGGATGTCACCTGTTTTGTGTCAATGATGACTGGTTCACGCCGCAGCAAGTCCTCCAGACGCACGTCGCGAACCTGGCGGATGTCCAGCCGCCCGTCCAGCAGTTCGTAAAGACCTGGAACGATCTTGGTCTGCACACCAGCCTGACCGCAGATGTCCAAAATGTCTCGAATCACCCGGCCCGGCGCTGAGGGAATGGCGATGATTATCTGGTCCACCCTGTACTCCCGCACCAGCCGGGGGATGTCGTGCCGTGTGCCCAGGATGCGGTAGCGATGAATATGCAACCTGATCTTGGTCGGATCGTCGTCCAACAGACCTACTGGCCAGAGCCCGAGCTGTGGATTGGACTCCAGTTCGCGCAACACCATAGCCCCGGCTTCACCTGCCCCCATGATCAGCACCCGTTTGACCTCGCCGTTTGCCCTGCCCTTCTTGCGGCGCTGCCAGTGATGGGCAACCAGACGAAGAGAGAGGCGCGGGGCGGCCACAACCAAGAGAGTCAGCAGCCAGTCCAGGAAGGGAATGGAACGGGGAACGTTCGCCACCAGGCCAAGCGGCACTATCAGGCCAAAGACTACCGCCGCCTCGGCGATATCTGCCACCGTGACGTTCCTGACCACCAGCAACTGTTCGCTGGTGCTGGCGTACTGCCAGTAGCGGCCATAGAGCCCAAGCGCTGTGAAGACAGGTATCTTGATGGCAGGGGCCAGCAGGGCGTACGCGATAATAGCATCTCTGTACTCGGAGAACTGTGGCCCCTCCAACCGCAGGACAAAGGCCAGTACCGCAGCGGCAGGAAGCAGCACAATATCCAGAAACAGAAGGTGGCGGTTACGAGTGTGGGGCAGCCAACTTAGCAGGCGGGCGATCGCTTGCCCGATGCGCGATCTAGCGTTCACCAGTCACATCCTCTCCTTTTCTCCCACCTTCCCTGCCTCCTACCCCATGTTCCGATTCGTCAACAGACGCCGTCGTAAAGAGGGAAATCGCCGCCCGAACCAGGATGGCAAGATCGCCTAAGAAGGACTGAGTGTCTATGTATGCCAAATCCATACGCAGTTTATCGGGTAAGACCTGGGTCAGGTAGACGTGCTCCAGGCCATCGCCCGCAACGGCCAAGAGATCCTCCTCATGGCGGTACTTGATGAACGCGGGGCTGGCCATTCCGGGCCGCACGCTAAGCACGCGACGTTGTTCGGGGGTGTAATGAGCCACATAGCGCGGGTCCTCGGGCCGGGGGCCAACGATGCTCATCTCGCCCTTCAGCACGTTGATAAGCTGGGGCATCTCATCGATCTTCAGCTTGCGCAGGAAGCGCCCGACACGGGTGATCCGCGGGTCGGCGCCGTGGGTGATGCCAGGACCTCGGTTCGGGGCATCCACTACCATCGTGCGAAACTTGTAGATCGCAAACAACTTACCGTCTTTTCCAACCCGCTGACCACGGTAGAACACAGGTCCCGGGGAATCGAGCTTGATGGCGATGGCCACCACCAGCCACAGGGGCAGAGCAATGGTGATGACCAGAAGGGAAACGATAGTATCAAAGGCGCGTTTTAGTATGGAAGACGGAAGACGGAAGACGGAAGACAGAAAAAGGAAGACGGAAAACGGAAGATGGAAGACGGAAGATGGAAGATGGAAGGGGGAAAACGGAAAATGGAAAACGGAAGATGGAAGATGGAAGGGGGAAAACGGAAAATGGAAAACGGAAGATGGAAGATGGAAGGTGGAAAACGGAAAACGGAAAATGGAAGATGGAAGACAGAAGATGGAAGATGGAAGGGGGAAGGTGGAAAACGGAAAATGGATCATGAGAAGGTCTCCCATCGAGTCATGAGGGTCCAAAGCATTGCACCTACTTGTTTATAGCCGGTGGTGAGCATCTCGTGTTCGTCGGCCTGGATGTAATCGCAATCCAAGGCGAAATCAGCCCAAAGTTTCGTTTCCTCGGATTCACCGAGGGAGTCATTGAGGCTGTTCTTGAACACAGCCTCGTATCGCCGCTTGGCAAAACCCTCAACGATATTCGCACAAACGGAGCGAGATGAGCGACGCATTTGATCCACGAGGGCGTAGCGCTCTTCCTTTGGGAAGCGAGCCGTCAGGCGAAACACCTCCATCGCCAGCGTGTATGCCAGGTTGAACACATCCAGATCCCGATAGGATTGGATCTGCTTCCTGGCTCCATCGTTCGGAGACACCCATCGTTCCCCATTGAATTCCCATGGATTACACCCAACCCACTTCCGCCTCTTCACCTTTCGTTCCCTCTTCCATCCTCCACTCTCCATTTTCCTCCTTCCCCCTTCCGCCCTCTGTCCTCCATCCTCCGTCATCCGTCCTCCGTCATCCGCCCTCCATCCTCCGTCATCCGCCCTCTGTCCTCCGTCCTCCATCCTCCGTCTTCCGTCATCCGCCATCCGTTATCCGTCCTCCACTCTCCATTTTCCTCCTTCCCCCTTCCGTCCCCTCCTACCTCCGAAACCGCGTCACTATATCAATCACTGCCTCGATCACATCTTCGACGTCTGCATCGCTCATCCGAAGATTGAGCGGCAACGAAACCAACCGTTGATATTCCCGATAAGCGACCGGAAAATCATTGGGCCGGTAGCCGTACTTATCCCGGTAGTACGGATGCAAGTGGATCGGGATGAAATGAACACTGGCACCGATATTGCGCGCTTTGAGCTCTTCGATGAACCGTGCCCGGTCGATTCGCAGCCGATCCAAGTTCAGGCGGATGGCGTAAATATGCCAGGCCGATTCGACCTCGGGACGCTCGGCCGGCGTTTGCAGGGCATCGCAGGTGGCAAATGCCTCGGTGTAGCGCCGGACGATCTGCCGACGCCGCTCCTGGAAAGACGGCAGCTTGCGCAGTTGTTGCAGCCCCAATGCCGCCTGGATATCGGTCATGTTGCACTTGAAGCCGGGCAAAATGACTTCATAGAACCACGAGCCCTCGGAGCTGTAACGTTTATAGGCATCGCGGCTCATACCATGCAGGCTCCAGATACGCGCCTGGTCGATCAGATCCGGATCGCCGGTCAACATGCCGCCCTCGGCTGTGGTCAGGTTCTTGGTCGCATAGAAGCTGAACGCGGCTAAGGCCCTCACCCCCGTCCCCTCTCCCACCCCTTGGGAGAGGGGAGATGAGCCAATGGTGCGGCCTTTGTATGTTGCAGACAGGGCATGGGCCGCGTCTTCGAGGATGAACAGGTTATGTTCATCTGCGAGGGCATAGAGCGCATCCATATCACACGGATGACCGTAGAGATGGACCGGCATGATGCCGCGCGTGCGCGGGGTGATGGCCCTTTCCACTTGGGCTGGATCGATGTTCAGCGTGTCCGGTTCGACATCCACCAGGACCGGCCTGGCACCCAAATGCTCGATAACGTGCACCGTCGAGCAGAAGGTCAGCGACGTGGTGATGACCTCGTCTCCCGGGCCGACGCCCAACGCGGCCAGCCCCACCAGCATGGCGTCGGTGCCCGAACTGACCGCCAACGCCGCCGGCGCGCCGACGAATTCGACGAACTCTTGCTCGAATCGCCTGGCCTTCGGCCCGGTGGTGATCCAGTCCGAGTGCAGGGTGTCTATGACTTCGGCAATTTCTTCTTCACCGATCAACGGGGGAGAAAAAGATAAGAAAGTATCACGCATTAAACTTCCTCCAAGACATGGCGTGGTAGTTGAGGCTTTGCAGCACGCAGGCCAAGGTGACAGTATATTCGATTGCCCACGGATACAATGAACCTCATTCTACTATGTCTTCTTGTAACAAGCCTTTTTCTGTGAGTAATTTCCGATACAGAATAGCGATCTCTTGTGCAACAATTGACAGGTCAAATCTAGTCACGGCGCGATGACGCGAAGCCTGCCCAAAACGCCTGCGCATACCAGGGTCAGCAAGCAAGCGGAGAATAGCCTTAGCAAGTGGTTCAACGGTACGGGGAGGGACCAAGAAACCGTTAACACCTTGTTCAACCACCTCATTGCATCCGGGGCTGTTAGTAGTAACAATTGGCAATCCCATTGAAGCAGCTTCAAGCAAGACACGTGGAATTCCTTCTCGGTAATATGATGGGAGAACAAAAACGTCGGTAATGGACAAAATCGTTGCGATATCCTGACGTTTCCCAAGCCAAATCACATGGCGAGTTACCCTCTCCATCTCTGCAGTAGTCAAACGGTCCACACTCGCGTGATCGTCGGGCCCTACGAGCAGGAAGACTGCATCTCGGTAGTTAGCGCTTACAAAAGCAGCGGCTTCGGCAAACTCCATGATACCCTTCGAGCGAATTGCCCGGGAAATCATGGTGACTACTAGCGCCTTCTGGGAAATGCCGAGTTCCCCTCGCAGTTGCGCCCGTGTATCCAACGGAACTCGTATAGGATCGAATAGGTAAGTGCTCACTCCTGACCCGGGGATGACATAAGCTCTCATCGCGGGGACGATCCCCCTATCCACGAACTGGCGGAGATCTTCCTTGTTCTGAAATACCGTAGCGTCGGAGAGATGGCAGGCTAACCGTTGAAGCTGTTCATAGATGTGTCGTACAGTCTGAGTAGCAGTGCTATTAGTGGTGTAAAGGCTTCCTAAACCAGGAAGCGTCCCCACAACAATAGGCACTCTCACTAGGCGAGCTGCTAGGCGTCCCCACACGCAAGGCTTGGTATCAAAGGTATGTACAATATCGGGACGAAGTCTCCGAAACAGGAGAGTCAGTGCAGAGAGGGTTTTCAAATCGCCCAACGGTTTGATGCCACGGTTCAAAGGGTAGCCAAAGAAATGAAAGTTGGATTGTTCAAACCTCATGCTAAGATGCCGATTCGATCCCACTGCAACGAGATCGAACTCGCTTCTTAAAGCTTTCATGAGAGGAATACGCATGTCAACATCTGGCCCTCCGACAAAAACTACTCGGGGACAAGGGAGCATATTAGCACTCTCTTTGCAAGAGTTCGACAGTGCTACCATCAAGTGGCCCCTACCAGCTCACAAGTGCAATCAATCCGTCTGCAAGAAATGGTAACACCCACTCGGTATCCTGGATAACCATCCCAACTTCTCGAATTTCGTCAGCCAACTCCTTTTCCGTTACAGGATATGGGTCACTAAGCCGCCCAGGAATAACCTTGTTCCTAAGCCAACGCCGGTGTTGTAACCATGGTGTTGACATACCAAAAAACAGAATCGCTTCCCCTTTCCCAACGCGCTTCACTTCATATAACATCCGGATGCGGACCTCAGGCGGGATTCGGTGATAAAGACGGATACTAGTGACCAAATCGAATTGACTATCTGCAAACGGAAGCTTCTCGGCGTCCGCCTGCTTCAAAAAAAGCAGATTGGGATTCTTACCCACCCGTTGTCGGGCAAAAGATAACATTTCTTTCGAGATATCTATCCCTCCAACACGATATCCGTGACGCAACAATAGCTCCACGTACCGGCCAGTACCCGATGCAATATCCAAGGCAATCTTATGTTTAGGGTGAACTTGCCTAAGCATGTGCAAAAAAGCTCGTTCCTCCCTCCATCCAAAGATTTTTGCCCGGAAATTCCCTATCGTTAGGTGTCTACGAAATTGGGCGTCGTAATTTTCAGCCGCCTCCGTATCTTGATAGAATTTTCTAGCTTCATAACTAGTCATTCTTCACCTCTAGTTCGATTGTCGTTCGCAATGCTCTCAGCTCACCTTCTATTGAAGGTGTAAAGACGCTTCTTAGCACGGTGCCTGCAGGGGATGGCACTCGGCCTCTTACGACCTCCAGTATTTCTATCCATCGTTGCAACAGGGCGAGAAGCAGAAACGCAAAAAGCACCCGACGGTTGAAATTCCCTACATTCCGGTATCCATTCAAGAAAGCGTGAATCACTCTTTCCTGGACCGAGGTACGCATTCCTATGGACCCGAATAACAAACTGCGCTTTGTAAGCTTAACCCCTGCCATAAATTTCGCAATATCTTGTTCTATGGGGCCGATCTGATGGAGCGTAGTGTCAATCGTAAATACACGGCCATCTTGTGAGCACACGATGTTCTCTGGATAGTAATCTCCGTGAAGGTGGCTAAATATTGTCTCCGCGTGTGAGTAATTAAGGAGTTGTTCTAACGAGTTTCGCGTCCGCGCAATCTCCTCCCTAACCGCTTTCGGGCACTCCAATTTAAGTAGTTCCCTTATTTTTGTTTCGAGTCCTTTGACGTACATATGAGTGTCAAGGCTTCGAATTTGAGGGTAAGGCACTTTTTGAATTTTGTGAATGATTCCTAATAGCCGTCCTCCATTGTAAGCCGTTTGTTCTGCAAGGTGGCGCTCGCGTCGACTACCCCAGATCGCGCCTGCTGCGTTTAGAATAGAGAGAAGGTGCCTACCTGGCAAGTACTCACAAACCAAAGCATTATAGTCCGACCAAAACGCCAAAGGGCGTACTGCAGTTACCCCTTCCAGCGCTTCGTTACTTACCTTCATATAGATCGATGCCAAGGCATCATACTCCAATTTTGCCCTCTGAAAATGGCGGTTTCCCTCATCCTGTACGCGACCTTTTTTGTCCCTCTTACGTATTATTTTAACTAATACTTTGCTGTCCGAGCGATGATCTGCGCTAACACGAAAAACAAAATGGTAAGACCAGCGAAATGTTTTCGTATATAGCAGTTCATAAGTGTAGTTGAAAAGGGTAGGCTGTGGATACAAATAACGCAAAGAATGTTCTAAGATGGCTTGGATCTCTACGGAGGTAAGTTTCATTGGAGAGTGCATCCGCATACTATTTCTAAAGAAAGGGCCAAAGTTGCCTTTGAGTTGCAGAAAGCAAGCTGCTTAGCGACATAGTCCTCAAGTTTCCAGATGTTCATGTTCATCATCGTGTACTCAACACTTCGTAATAAATGCCAATCAGCTTCTTGATGGTAACGTCCGTGGAGTATTGCATATGCACTCTCTGATAGGCATTGTTGCTCAAGGTATTATACAGATCTGTGGAATGGAGCAAAAGGGCTATCCCCTTAGCAAGGGCCCGATGATCTTCAGCAGGGACCAGCCATCCACTTATACCATGCTCAATGACTTCTGGTATTCCCCCTACCGCCGCCGCGATTACTGGCTTACGGGCTGACATAGCCTCTAGCAAAATCATAGGTAAGCCTTCCCGTCGCGAGGGCATCACAACAAGATCCGCCACATTCAAGAGAATTGGTACATCCTTTCTCAACCCTAAAAACGTAACCATCCTGTCTAGGGAAAGACTTTTGACCTGTCTTCGTAAATCTTTGTCCAAGGGACCATCACCAGCTACTAGAACCTTTAGTGAGCCCACCTGTTCAGGCAGGCCCAAAAGCGCTTTTAATAGAACGTCTGGTCCCTTGTCATAGATCAAACGACCAGCATACAAGATGACCCTATCTCGCTTGGTAATCCCAAGCTCTTGTCGGACACGATGTACCTGCCAATCGGGAACGGTGAAACGTTCAGGATCGACTGAGTTGGGCACCATGCGGACTCTTTCCTCAAGCCCTGGCAACCAACGCAACAGGGCCTGACGGACTTGCTCACTGACTGCTATTATTCTTGCGTAACGACTGTAGACAACATAGTCCAAGAACTTGAAAGCTCGCAAACGCCTTCGTCGATTGGATATGCTGTGTTCAGAAATAACGTAGCTCGGTCCTAAGGCGAAATATGAAGCCACCGCGACAAATAAGCTCGTGGGGAAGAGATGAGCATGTATAATGTCATAGCTTCCATTTTTCATAACATGGACCAGCGGCCTGACAACTCGGAAGTCATATTTGCGCCGCGGTTGATACGTCCTATGGTCAGGATCAAGATTTAGGTTATAAATTGTCACTCCTTCTTGCTCCAGCTTTTCGCCAAATTGACCTTTCGAATAGATCGTACATACATCTACTTGGTACCCCGCTTTGTGGAGATAAGTGGCCCACTGAGCGATCAACGCCGCAGCTCCACCGTACGTAAGACGACTAACTACTTGGAGAATACGCAACGCCATCTCGGACGCCCCTATCAAGTGTAGCCAAATCTCTGCAAATAACCCTCTAATACCTTCCGTAGCTGCGCCTGCTGGTGTTCAGCTAAGTCTCGCTTATACTTGAAATTCATATTTTGGAGACTGATGCTTTTGATTCCACTGGCGAACCTATTGCACCAACGCAGACCGGTGAACTCTATAACTCTCTTCATCACCTCGGCTTTTCGACCGACGAGATCCTCGTATTTGATCTCAAGAAACTGGCCAGCGGGAACCTCTTCTCTACTTTTTTCTATAGCGTCCATGATAATCATCCATTCGATGCCCGCGAGTACAACAAAAGAGCGGCCAGACTTCTCCCATACGAGCTCCATCTTCTCAGGAAGGTGTCCAAGCCTCCAGTTCGGAGGTCCTTGCCATCCATCCCAGAACCTTACATTAAGGAGTGAATTCGCTACAGCACGTCCATCTCTCACAATGTGAATGAACTTCGCATCAGGGAATATTTCTTGAAGATAGCCCAGCCTTGGCCAACCGGTTATTTTGAGTAAAAGCCGGTATCTTGAAGGAGTTAGTAATTTTACGCTCATGTTGCAAACACGTTCCTTTGTCCTACGCGTCACATCACGACTTCTGAGATCTCGCATAGGACGTCTAAATCCTGGCGCTACGGAATCCCACCAGGAATATCCTTCTACAGGTTTTATAAAACGCCAAACTCGTCGCCTTGCGAATGGAATATCCGCTACTCGCAAAGACAAACGATGCAATCTATATGCATAGGGATATTTTCCTATGATTCTGGTAAGCCACGCCACGTCGGGATGCTGTGCCAACATTTCATGGAGTATGGTGGAACCACATCTGCCAGTCCCGACTATGATGATCGGACTTACGATTTCTTCCATGAATATGCCCCCTTCCTCACCCCCAAAGTAAGGCTTTATACACCTTATCTAAGTATCCTGCAGCCATTTCTAAATCTGCATAAATTTGCACACTCTGCCGTGCGTATGTCCCCATTTCCTTCCACTGATCTCGATTCGTAATCATCCAAGAGAGCTTCCGCATGAGTTGAGTGCTATTTGCTACATCAAACAGTAAGCCGTTCTCGCCTTCTTTCACTATGTCCAGCGCCCCCCCTGTTTTCGAGGCAACCACGGGCAGCCCGCAAGCCATAGCTTCGATCAGTGCATTGGACAGCCCTTCGGTTCGTGAGGGCAAAACGAAGATATCGCCAGCCCAGTAGTAATCACGAGTAGATTCCTGTGCTCCTGCCAGTAAAACGGATTCGGATACCCTGAACTCACTCATAAGATGAAGTAAGTTCTCGCGCTCCGAACCATCACCGACCACCACCAGCAACGCCTCCAATCGCACATCTTCCGGCAGGAGCGCCCAAGCGCGCAGAAGTATGTCTACGCCCTTGATAGGCTCCAGCCGACCCACGTACAAAATGATGGTTTTCCTCATAGGAAGACCAAGCCGCTTGCGAGCCGCCAGTTTTTCATTAGAAGAGACTGGATAGAATACCTTAGTATCCACAGAGTTGGGAATACGAACCACGCGCGTCGCTGGAATTCCCAAAGTGAGAACCATATCCTCAACCTCGCTATTGACCACAACAATGCGATCCACCAAGCGAAGCAGTGCAGAAAACTGCCAACGAGACGCTCTTGAGAAAAGGCGTTTTTCATACAAGTCACGGCCCGTACGTAACTTGATAATACATCGGCCTCCCAACAGATATCGCGCGATAACCGCTATCCATGCAGACGCCCCGACGTCATGAGCATGATAAATGCCATGTCTACCATAGCGCATCAAGTGCCACAATCCAGTTAACACATACAGGAATGAACCAATCTTGCCAGTTCCATGACTATGGACACGAAAGATCGGGATTCCATCTACTACATCGCTAGCAGGTAGGCCGTGTAAATGGGGAAAACCGTGCCGACGTGTCAATACACTCACTGACCAGCCCCGAGCGATCAGTGCCCTGGATAGTCTCTGAACTTGGCGTTCTGCACCACCAACCCACGGGTAGAAACTAGCAATTATCATCCAAACAGTACGACTCGCCCGCTCTTTCTCTTTCATCAGCTTTTGGTGAGCGTTCATTCCAGAATTCTGTTCAGCAAGGGATAGGGGGCATACTCATACTCGCCAATGAGTCAAGTCACTTCCCCGCCCCACCCCCGCTTAAAAAGATAAACGTCATAGAGTGAATCCCGGCCTCCACATTTTCTGGAAACCCTTGCAAATCATATCCAAGATAACCGAGGTTCCGTGCCCCTTTAGATCATGTTGAAGCGCATCGCCGCTTATGGATAGTTCCCAAGCAAGCTCCTAGTGGCTTGTCAAGCGAGAGATTGTGAGCAATGTCTCTCGTGCACAGGGACACCAAGCGTCATTCTGAGCCAAGGCAGTAAAGCTCAGCAGCGCTGAGCTCAATGCCGAGGCGAAGAATCTTGCAACACTCTGGATAAGCCAGGGGCATTCGGCAAAAGAGTGCTCAAGATTCTTCGTCGCTTCCGCTCCTCAGAATGACTAAAAGTGTGTGGCAGGTAGTGAAGTCATCTGCCTTGAAAAGGGTGAAACATCGCCCCGCCTATCCGCCACCAACTGAAATATGCTTGACAGCCCACTAGGCCAATACCGAATCTACTGCGATCCCTATGTTTAGCAAAGCCCCGCGCCAAAGTAAGCATTACTCTTTCCGCTTCGTTCCCACGAAGGGAAGGAAGAAACAGAGAGATATCCTCTCCTTTGCTATCTCAGTATTCATTCCCAACGTTAGAAATCGTGTAAAGATACTTCCCTGATGGGCTTGGAGGGATATTGTCGACAAGTGCAAATTCAACACGCGTTTTTTGCCCCATTACCAACTGAATTTTTTTCTCTATCTCAGCAAGCAAGGGCTGAAGGACGTATTTGTCACTTGAATTAACCACTAATTTTACTACTATGAAGTCCCAGTCTTCTTGGATAACTTGGAACTTTTCGATGATTCCCTTCTTATTTAATAGAACACCGATAAGGTGTATAAAATATTCCGGAGCAATGATATCTCCCCGCTGATTTCTAAAACTACTTGTTGATCTTCCCTCGATGTTTTTTAGCATTGGCATTCCTCGGCCACAAGAACAACTTTCATCACTCATTGCCGCTCGATCACCAATCCTATAACGAATAAATGGCATAGTATAGTTAGTAAGTGAAGTAACAACGATTTCTCCTACTTCCCCATTTCTACACCGTTCCCCATCGGCTCCCACTATCTCAAGAAAATGTGTAGTTAAGGATATGTGAAGCCCTTGATGTCTGTCACACTCGCAGGCTATTCCCCCAACTTCTCTAGAACCGTAGCGGTCGAAAACAGGAGCTTCAAAGGCAGCTTGAATCTGCTCCCTAAAGTCAGGGAATAGAGTGCCGGCCGCTGTCATAATAGATCTTGGTGGATATACCTTCCACCTCTTCCGGATAGTCAATTTTGCCACTTCGTAAAGCGGTTCCACATACGCCAAAAGCATAACCGGTTTCCATCGTTCAAGAAAACGCACAAACGATTCCATCTCTTGCTCGGACATATTAAATGCGTTAATCAATCGCACATTATGAACCAACCCACTAAGTTTTCCTCTTAACCCTTGAGATCCCTGAAAAACGTCTCGCTCGGACCCCCACAGCTTAACCACACGGGACCCTATCGGACAAAATGCCCATTCATTGAATAGAAGAGTAACAGCATGCGACCAGCTTGCGTACTCCCTGTCCTGATAGAACTCCACTGGCTCCCCTGTTGAGCCTCCGCTATGATTAAGGTAGTAGGTCTTGTTTCGAAACTTATACAGTTCATCAAAATGCTCCCGAATGATCTTTTTCGTTAAGAAAGGAAACTTCCTAAGGTCATCGAAAACGCAATCTTCTCTGATCTTGATGCCACGTTCTTGAACCACGCGCTTGTAGTAGGGGATGTTCTCAGAAGCATACTTCAGAAGCTCATACAGTTTCCTTGCTTGTATCGCTCGATTCTCCTCTAAGGAATTCCATTGCTGCGCCCGCAGTTCACGAAGATGGTCAAGTACCTGCGAATGTTTTACGTACTTCCAATACGCTGGCAGTAAGACGTACCTTCTAAGAATGCGCCCTGAAACAGACCGATCAAACACTGCGGATGTTCCTCCTGTAAATGCCGTTAACCCTAAAATTCTTCTTCTTTTCTTTCCTCTTTCCTTTGTTAGCGCAAGTTTCGCGCAATCAGAGAGCGAAGCACAAAAAACGCCCTTATTTTGGCACTTGTGGAAAGCGATATCGACCATTTTTCCAGGTCCGACACCGCCTGGATAGCGTACCTTGTACCTTGCACTGGCCTCCATGACCAAGCAATTGTTCACTCGTTTGGTCGAGATGCCTATACATAGTGGCAATCTGAGATTGCACTACTATATATTGTGCTACCAAGGAAATGCCTTTTTCGAGGCGTTTTTCGTGAAATTGCAACTGATTGCGCAACCGTTACGTTAGAGCTTCACTTAATCGCCTCTATATGCGACTTCCAACCCCTTGGAGGTTCAGCATTGATGCCCTCAAATACAGAAGAAAGGTCTTTTCCGTCCCACTTTCCATTATTCGACCTTATCACCACATCTTCTGGGGCTAAATCAGTAATTGGATATTCTGCAACCTGCCACGCCCTTCTTAACAGAGGAATCTTCCTATAGTCAAACCCAAGGAGTCGCGCAACGCTCGTATCAATAACAACGGGGTCAAATCCTCCCACAAGGATCCCGGCTGCTTTCGCTGTGGGCTCCAAAGGACCTTCTCCGTCTCCCAGCACAATACCATCAGCCAGGTGGAAGACCTTGCGCTGCTTGGTACTCCTCAGCTTTCCCTCCTTGTCAGCGTAGAGAAGAATCCTATTAAGATCTAGCACCATGCGCCAGACAGTATCATTGCCGTACCAGTTGCCTTCACGTATGTGTTCCTTCTCGGTCACTTTAGCAGCAAGGAATAAGGCTTTACGCAAGATTCTAAGAGGAAATCGGACAGGCTCCAAGTATTGCCAGGTACTGAGAGCATCGATTTTCTCAGTGACTCTCACTGCGCACTTGTGGAATAGATTCCTCCGTAGATACTCATCCCCCCCTTCCTCACACGATCCTGAGCGATGATGTGGCAACCAATCCTTTTGGCCATTTATCCCAACAAGATTCTTAAGACACACTGTGAGCCCGGCTTTCCTATGGGTTTTTATCTTGGGTAAGTTAATCACTACATCTGCTTGGAGAACAGAGTTTGGTATCAGGTATTCGTGAACATCTAAATTCTGGTGTTCGGTCATTCGTTGGGGATCATAATTCGTGACTCTGAATTTCTTATAGTCACTAGCAATTTCATCTAACATACTCTTCTTACCTAGATTAATAATGGTGTAACCTCTTTTATCGCCTGGCAACGTGTCCCTACCAACTATTACTCTGTTTCCTCCGCCTTTTGTTTCTCCTGTTATAGCCCGTTCACGGCGAAAGTCGACAACTTCTACATTTAGATCAGTGTTCTCTCGATAGAATCTCACAATACTTTTGACTCCATTGAGCCTCGTAACCTCTTCGAAGTCACATCCTTGGATAGGGGCATCCCCAATGATTACCTTTCCTGTATTCCCAAGAGCAATATATGCATAATCCAGGATAGCTCGAATAATGGATCCATGAGTTATAACACTATCTATATTCCATCCCCAACCATGTTTGTGCATGACCATATTGGGTTTGATAAGCACTGTATCGTTCCTTGAGATAATTGCCCCCAAGGGATTCCATTGCTCTGCCCCGTAATTACGGGCATCTAAACCAAGATTGAAGAATACCTCGCGCACCATACTGTATACATCGTTTTTTTCTGCTGCAACATCAATAAACGGGTACTCAGGAAACTTCTCCGAGGGCCCATAGCTACTAGACAGCGAAGGATAGCAAGCGTTTCGCTTTTGCAGAATAAAAACATTCTCAGAGCCACACGACACCTTTGCCTCCTTAGTTGCTATCAAAACAATAGACTTTATCGGGAATACTCGAACATGTCCCCCAACAGGCTTCTTATGCCCATACGTAGCGGTTATGGTTGAGGTGGGCCCTACATATAGGGGAACGAGGTAGTCTACCCTAATTCCGATAAAGTCAAATGTTCCTGCCTGCTTTTCTACATACTACCCGTATCCTTCGAGTTGGGATATTCCACATCCATCTAATGGCACGACGGACTCCTCACGCGCGCAATTGTTGCTCTCCCGGACTAGGTTACATTCGTCAAAAGTCCAATGAATTTGCGAGTTGGTGTGCCGGACAGAGTCCCTCGATGCAATTATCTCCGCTTTTTGAGACTCTTCCCCTTTACAGGACTCGTGGCTTCACCGAACCATTTTCTCTGGAGACTCAATCCGGCACAGGCGGCGGCAGCCGGTATTCGGCCCACAAGTCGTTCCTTTTCCCTAGTGCAATGATCAAATGCCTACACAACTGCCGCGGTAGGAAGCTGAACGTTATCAAGAAGACTGCCTTGAGCGCATACCTTTTATTACTCAAATTCCCCAGCAACACTCTCCTGCCACTTGCCAGATGACCATTCCCAAGCAATGCTTTACCAATTATGTACTTTTCCTGTGCCTCTCTTATGTCCTCAGGGATGACAGGTTTTGATTTCAGCTTATGGTCAAGCTCTTGCCAGCCCTCAGCTTCATTCTCCTTTCCCTTATATAATCCTTGTTGCGTATTCCATTGCAATGATCGAACATCCTTAACCTTGGCGGATATAGTATCTTTGTGCCTCCGTTGCAGATACAGAGGTTTCGTAACCATACCAAACTCGGTTCTTCCGCTTAATCTCAGCCACAAGTCTATGTCCTGACCATAAGTAAAACGGTAGGGACCCTCCAGATTCTCTATGACTTCTTTCCTGAACATCACGCTTCCATGCGGGAACGGATTATGTCCAGATCTTAGCCACTTTTTTAGTCTAGAGCTATCGTCGGGTAAACACAGACCGTCTATCACATGCCCCTCGGCGTCGATATTCCATTTGCCCGTAGCAACCAAGCCAACAT
This sequence comes from Anaerolineae bacterium, assembly GCA_015486895.1. Taxonomy (GTDB): domain Bacteria; phylum Chloroflexota; class Anaerolineae; order JAADDB01; family JAADDB01; genus S014-12. The sequence continues at coordinate 10,857 of WFQT01000383.1, read as the reverse complement.
CGGGATTCTTATCAAGGTATTCAACCTCACTCTTTAACCTCTCCGGCAAACTGATATCATCTGCATCCATACGCGCAATATATCTAGCCCTTGTTTTCCGAATTAACGTGTTAAGAGACGCTGTAAGTCCCCTATTCTGCTGGTGGAAAAGGCGGATCCTTTGATCTTGTTGCGCAAAATGAGCCAGTATATGGGGGGTTGAATCCGTCGCTCCATCATCCATGATAAGAAATTCAAAATCTTGGAACGATTGCTGTAAAATACTTTCTATTGCCTCCTTAAGAAATCGCTCACCATTATATACGGACATTATCACAGAAACAACAGGGACTTCGCTTCTATTGCCCATTTAGCACCTCATTTAGTATAGATAAATATCTATCAGAGACAACATCCAATGAATAGTACTTTAGAGTGTATGCTCGCGCGTTTGCCCCTAATGTTTGTCTAAGTTTCTTATTTTCTACAAGGCTCATTATAGCTTCTTGCACTACTTGTGGGACTGGGTCAACCAATAGTCCCGTTTCCCCATCTACAAGCAAATTCTGGATTCCTGGTGCCTTCGCGCCTACACATGCACTTCCACACGCCATTGCCTCTATCAATACTTTTGGATGCCCCTCCCATTCAGATAACAGCACGAACACATCCGCACTATTATAGTAATCTGGCAGTTTCTCATTACTTACTCTTTGCTCGATAACAAGGTCAACTTCATTATCCTCAGCCTTCTGTAGCAATGTTCTCCTTAATGGACCGCTTCCAACAAACCGAACGGTCAAACCCGTACCTCGCACTGATTCTAACAATAGTTCCAGTCTTTTTACCTTGTCCAATCGTCCAACGAAAAGTACATTAACATGCTTCTTGGACGAAGGAAAGGGCTTAAACAGGTTTGTGTCCACATAATTAGGGATCACAGTAATCTTAGACCGTAGAACTCCATAGTTTTCCGTAACCCATTCGGCTAGTTCCCTGGTAGGGACTACACAATGATCTGCATGACGAAAAACAAACTTCTCAGCGCCCTTGCGAATGCTAACTCTCACACCCCTACGGTGTAAGGTTTCAGCAGATTCTCCAAACACATACCCACAGCGAGCGATCAGTTTACTCTTCCATAGGCGGCTCGCGATTACTGCTGCTCCTGCACTATGTGCTTGGTTCGTAATTAGAATATCGCACTTTCTGCCATGATGATAACGTATAACTGGCAGCAAGATTCTATAAACCCTACTAAGCCGGCTAGACATCTTGAATGGCCATTGCGGCACAATAATTGCATTGAAGCCGGTTGAAGGGGGATGCTTTGTCTGATCATAGGTGAAGAATGTTATGTCCCAGCCATTTTCAGAAAGCCTCTTATAGATGGCAACCTCACGCGCAAGAGTTCCCACCCTCTCCCAATCGGAGAGGCCCATACCATTGCTGGTCAGCACTCCTAACGTTCTATCCTTAGCCATTATCCCCTCTATCTGCACTTGGAGGGACATGAAGCAGGGAACCGCCAACTAGGAGGTCAAGAAGTATCCATGTAACCCCATTCCCAGTAAAAACGCTCGAGTTATGAAAAAGTGCATTAAGCATTGCACTCGCGAGGCTTGCCGTCACCCCCAAGTAATACATCCTCAATCCCAGGAGCTCTGCCTTTTTTTTAAATTGTTCTGCTATATGCATTATCTCGAGCATGAATATGCAAAAAGCGGCAATTCCTGGGAACCCAGCACGCAAACCAATATTGATATATCCGTTATGAGCCCATGGAATTTCACTCGCTTCTTGTTCGTAGAGCCAATACCAAACAAGGTTTTTATGGTTAAGAGCGATGATCTGATAGCTTGCGCCTTCAGTTATCCCTAGTAGCGGATTCTTTAGCACAGTCTCCAACCCTGCCACCTGCAACCAAACCCGTGCTAATATCTCTTCTCTATTGGTACTAGTGTACTTGTCGATTTGCAGAGTTGACAGAAGCGGGATGGTAGCCATAACTATGCCAAGCATCAGCATGCCGATAACAAACCCACGCCTCAGTTTCTCTCCCAGTCTTGCGGGAAGCTTCCACGTAAGGTATGCTAGGCCAATCGCCAGTGCTGATATCGCGGATCTCTCACCATTCATTATCAAGGCAGCCAAGAACAACGCAGTTGTCGCCAGCAAATACAGCTTTCTCTCTTGCAAGTATAGCGTTACCGACAGTATAGGAGCAGCGGCAACCACGTAGCCGAACTGGAACACTGAGAAAAAACCCATGATGTGCCACGCAGAAGGTGTCGGTGCGTTATTCCCACCTGTTAGTAGCCAGAGCCGGATCGAACGGAATGGATTGACAAAGAAATGTTCTAGCAAGCTAAAAACGGTTACCAGGAGAATAACATTCAGCACAAACTTAAAGGCAACCTGATATCTTCGTTTGCTCTGGATGAATAGGATGAACACCATCCCCAGTAATATTCGGTTGATTACGGTAATAGCCATACTGCGTGCAGATCCCAAGGTTCCCGTTTGCAAAATGGTACCCAGAATATCCCACAATACGAAGGCAACATATGCACCAAATAGCCAAACTACATTGCGTGATAACCTCCGTCTTAGTATTGGCAACGAGGCGATAAGTACAATGATGAACAGGGCAGAGAGAAAATTAGTCGGGGTAATCCCGATAACAGGGATATGGCGCTGGACGGGGATAAATATAAGGAGTACCATAGCAACAAAGAATATTCCAAAGAGCGAAAACCCGTTCCGATGAGAAACTGTGCTACCCTGAGTCATCTTACTCTCCACTTGCCATACTTATCAAGTCACCTGCTACCTTTCAGCAAAAGCGACAGAGCCGATCACTGCCTTCCGATTGGACTTTTGACAAACCGGTTCCGATGACCTACATTGGGCACCTTCTATTTGGCTACAAGCGTCTATAAGGAGCCACATTCTTTTCGGCCGACAGCCGTCCGACGTAGATGACGAGCCCTGGCCCGTTTCATCTCTGGTAGTAACCTGAAACGATGAGTATTAATTGGATTCGGTACAACCTTTATCTGTTCGGGAAGAACGCCGTGCGTTCGAATCAAGTAATCGCCATCGCTTCTTGTAACTACGAATACCAGGCTCGCGGCCATCAAAGAAATCCAGTAATTCACGATTTTCAGAGAGGGAGCGCGGCTAAAGGTGCTGTGATAATAGCCCCGTAGAGTCGCTCGATGAACCGTCGAAGCATGGAAACAAATAGCTGAAACTGGAATTTGGTCGGATCAACCGTAATGCTTGCAATGTATAGCTATCCTCCTACCTCCGTAGTATTCAGGTAAATATTAGGACAAACTCCCATTTTGGCAAGTAATTCCCAAACAAGCTCTGAAGACTATCGACTACGGAGGTTACGGGGTATCAAGCGTCATTGGTACCTCTCTTTCGTAGCGTACTCTCTCCAAGGAAGCGCCACGCGGACTGTGCACGTTCAACGAATGGCTTTACTTTTAGGGCAGCGCTTCTAGACCAGGCATAGATAACATATCTAAGCATAAATCGCCGCACATACTTACTCGAATAAAATTGATTTAGGGGCACAGTGGTTACATATTCGCCCTGCAATAACGCCATTTTATGAGGAACATCCTCACCGTACATTGTTTTGTCATGCGACAATATATCAATGACTTCAACCGCCTCCAATGGAACCTTCGGAACAATCTCCTGATCAACCAAGCGTTTAACTCCATATCCTCTTCGCTCCGTGTAGTCATCAAAAACAAAAGTGCATCCTGGATTGGCAACCATCAGCGCCGTTATAAAATCATGCTTTACGGTCCAATAATCATGCCCTCCATCAATGAAGCAGAAATCAATTTGAGGCAGGCCTATCTTACGCCACGAGTTCATAACGGATAGCGAATCACCTGTCAGAATATAAATGCGGTTCGTTAACTCTGATGGTAGATGCTTGGCCCACACCTGGGCAAGTGACAGCGTCCTGACTTCCGGACCATTCCCTTCATTAATAGCCCATAACTGAGGTTGCGTTGGCGGTACCACGTCGATAGTGTAAACGGTGCATGTAAAGTCACCATCCAGTGACGCCTGAGCCATACAAGCTGCCCCATACCCTCGGCCTGTCCCGAATTCAAGGACATATCGTGGTTTGTAATACCTGACTAGGGCATAAAGTAAGGGGCCCCGCCACCAGTGGCCTGAGTGGAAACGTCCTCCTACTGAGTGCTTTAAGGCAGTTATACGTGCCAAATGTCTAAAGTTTTCGATTGCATCTTCTCTGACTGTTACGCCCAGTTGAGAAAGTTTTTCCTTCACAGATAGAACTACCATTACTTTCAGGCTCCTGTAACCAAGTAGCTAAGCAACTTACTAACTTTCTGGGCGATTCGAGGTGTTGTAAAAGGAAGCATCTTTCTTCGGGCGTTCTTGCTCCAAGTATTCTGCAAATGCGAGTCGGAGAGGAACCGTGATAGGTGGTAAGCCCATTCTTCTGTCGACTTACATATTGCCCCCGCACTCCCATCGCCAAGGAGAAGATCGTATGCCGGAACTGGACCGGCAAGAGCGGGAACACCCATGGTCATAAACACCCCGATCTTGAAAATGCTGTGCCCTCGCTCATAATCATTCTTGACAGTACGGGGGGCAATGCATAGGTCACAAACTGCAATGTCTCTTGGAAACCTAGAGTACCACCAACGACGGAACTGAAATGGGAATCCCAAGACCGGACGTTTTTCACTCACAACCAGAACTCGCACTCGCCTTGCATTAACCAGCGGTTTCAAAATGGGTGCCAGATCGGCAAGTGCCGCTGCCTTGGAGGCTACTCCGGCCCATCCCAAGACAAAAGGCGGGCGTATCGTTTTCTTGGTATGCAGGCGATGATCAAAATGCGCAGGGTCTACTGAATCCGAAACAAAATACACCTTCGGATGAAATTGCGACGCTATCTGCTGCAAAAAGGGAGACACGGCCCAAACTTGATCTGCTAAATCAACCAGTCTTCGGAAATTGTCAACTTGCTCTCGGGACGCACGGCCAACGCCTTCTATTGTCCCATCTCTGCAATCAAAGTAATTTACGACAACATCTACTACAATTTTCACTCCTAAAGACTTCAACCTACGAGCTAACGATACATCCTCTGCCCGGTATCGTCTTAAGAATATTGCAACATCGGGTAAGGGATCTAAAACATTACATCTGACTTGCCAACCCATGTTACAAAGATAAGGGGCAATTTGGTAACCTCTAATCCAAACGCTTGCTAGAGCATGATCGGGATGCCAACATGGTCTTCGAAGAATACGACTAATCCAAGATGATCGCCTATCAGGCACAAACCATGTTACTCTCCCTAAGCTGGAGTAGTTTCTACACATTGCCTAGCGAGTGCTCAAGACTTGCTTAAAAACTCTAACATACTGTGCCGCAGAGTGCTGAATCAGGAATTGAGGCCTGGCAGATAAGACTTTGCTACGCAATTCTGAGTATCGTTCCTTCAACTCGTCGATAAGTTGAGGCAAGTTATCGTGTAGGGATATTCCAAAATCGCCAGCAAGTTCCTTGTTGCCGCCCGAGTCACAATAAATAACAGGGAGACCACACGCAAGCCCTTCGAGAATAACGTTCGAACAGGCCTCATTTCTAGCTGGCTGAACGAGGGCGTCCGAATCACGCAAAATATCCGCTAATTGTTCTGATGTTTTGACACCGAGAAGCTGAACATTGCCCGGTGAGACTGACGGGCACCATCGGCCAATGAATCGCACTTCGACATTTGGCAAGTCTGCGAGACGTGGTAACCATTCAAACCCCTTCATGGGATTCTGTGACCACGAAACTGCTGCCACTCGAAGAGGATTGTGCGGATAACTGGACCGAGTTGCAGGATAAAAAATATCTCCATCCACACCATTGTAAATGACAGACCAATACCGTGGTCGTACACCAAATTGAGCAAAAATATCCTTGGAATACTCGCTTTGAAAGACTACATAGTCTGCTAATTGAGTGATCTCGAACTGAAGACTATCAACACTCGTGTCTTTTCTCCCATAAAGGTGAGCGATGCCATCAGCGCGATGAACAATTGGCGGTCCTTTCTTAGCAATCAAGTTCCAAAATATCAATGGCAAAACACGACCCAGTACAGATGCTCTCCCCGTTCGTCTCACTTCTTCTATTTGTCCTAGCCGTGTACGACGGCCGGGACCGGCCGACCAACTGTTTAGAAGTACAAGGTCAACATCGTAGGATGGCCACTGAATAACCTCATGGCCTGATCGTTCTAATTGTTGGCTTAGCGTGCGGAGGAAAGTGTTACTTCCGCCCCAAGCTGACTTTGTCGTTCTAAACCATATACAGATTCTCATGCTGTCCTTAGTATTGAGGGTGCACTTCTATGGGATACTCTCTCGCCACCCCAACGTACTTGCTACCCCTAGCATTTCAAGACATAATGCATATGTCCATGTTAGCAAATTGTCCCATGCATATCACTTTGCTTACCTCCAAGACTTACCCAAGCGTCATAGTACCGCTTCTGAGCGTGATCCTGGTAAAAAGAGAAAGCACCATCTTTTTGTCTGAACTTGCTTATCTCGGACAGCATTCCCACTGTACCTAACCATCCCCCCATGGGAATAATAGTCAAGTTTTCAAATCCCTTGCACATATCGCGCAAGGCATCAGGTGTAAATCGGGTATAATCATTTGGGTCACCGTGGAGGGGATACAAAAAAGGAACGGACAAGATTAACACTCCCCCGGGCTTGAGAATTCGGAACATCTCAGCACAGCATCTTTCCGGATGCTTAATGTGTTCAAGAACCTCACAACACACTACGCAGTCGACCGAATTAGATTTCAGAGGAAGTATCTCTGCGTTTCCTATCACATCCGGAGCAACTTCTATATCTATGTTGAGATAAATCCACCTGGTCCCATTTCCTTCTGGTGGCATGAAACTACCGCGTCGATTTCTTTTCTTTCCTCCTATGTCTACCACCAATCCACGCATAAGTGCACTGTTTTCAGAAAGCAATTGATCCAACAAATACCGCCGGTACGTGATAAAGTTTCGCGCAAATGAATGGGGTTTCATCTAATCACAATCACCTCTGCTTGAAGGTAGTCTATGGTTATACCAACAATGACCTGGAGCGTCATCCATTGTCGGAGTTGCGATTCGGGGGAAAAAGCGGCGCCACTTCTTTGGACGACGTGTTGCTACACAAAAGAGATATACAGGGTATACAGGATTGTCATTATTTGCCCAGTAGACAACTTCAAGGCCATTTTCCCTAAACATTTCTCGTAATGCAAATGGCGTTGGTCTCCAATAGTCTAAGAATGACCCTGGTTCCCAATGGACTGGCTGCAAGAAGGGGACAATAATCACGACGATATCCCTTGACAGGGAGCGCAGATTTGCTACTGCTTTCCTGATATTGTAAATATGCTCCAACGTCGTGTGATTAAATACAACATCGAATTTACGTATTAAATCCTGTGGTAGTTCTTCCAAAAGATCAAGGTATATCTCGTTCTTAGCACCTGTCGCTCCACGAGCACCACTGATATTAGAAATAGTGTAAGATGCCTTGTTCGGGAAATAGTCGGAATAGCAACCCCCTTCTTTATCACGATCGTCCCATCCAGATACGTTTATCACATCTCCTGTGAACAACCGCCCCCAACGTCGCAACTCCGCGTTTGACCAACGTCTATTATGCCACTCAGGATGGTACCGGCGCAAAGCGCGGGCGCCAACTGAGTAAACATGAATGAATATCAAATCAGCAATCTTTATTGCAAATCTTCGCCAATTGTCTACTTTCACGTTTGTTGCCATACTTCCTTACCCCTGGTAACAGTGATCACCTATCGGCTTCTCAGGTGTAATTAAATTAAACTCTGACTCCCATGAAAAACTCCAGGTTGGCGGAGTCAGCAGGCCCAGTGCCCCACTTTCACCGCACAAGCAGTGGAATGTAGGGATAGACTCGCTGACAATAGTGTGTTTTTGCTTACTTCTCCCCACCGATAAGGGCAGAGCAGAGGACCTTTTTTCAGTAGAGTCAAATCTTATTGTAACTGTTCAGATGGTACTGGCTGCGGGGAGATTCCGATAGAACGGATGCAGTCAGAAATCATCCTGAATAGTTATCTCATGTTGAGATTAATCCAGCAACACGCTTAAGCAGCATCTGGCGTTGACGCCCACTGAGGCCGATGCTCCCCATTAGGCTAGCTGTAATAAAGAAAACGGTAATCATATAAATAAAGAATGAAAGCCAAGTAGCTGGCTGTAACGTAGAGGACCCTACATATGCTACGATAAACAACAAGCATGCTGTAACAAGCGGTCGGATAATCGAACGGAGATAATCTGTCATAGAGTCTCCAGTATGAAGCGTTATTAGAGCCGGGAGGTAGATTATCAAACCAAGACGCCCTAAGAACATTCCCAATGCCATGCCCACTATTCCCCAAGCATAAGACATTAATCCGCTCGCAAATAGAGAGAATGCTCCACTGATTAATACAGCCAAAGCTTTCCGTCGGAACTCCAACATACTATCTACAATCACACTATCAATCCGAAATAACACAGTCTCAAATGCTACTAAAACCAATAACAAGTTAGTAGCGTTGCCGGCATAAAAGCCATGCCCAATCCACAGGCTCAGAAATGGTCTGTTTAGAATCAGCACCCCCACGCCTACCACAGTCATAAGCGTAACGGCAGCCACGTGGAGCTCTGTGCGCACCTTCTGCACACGAAGCCACTCTCTTCGCCCGCATAATTCAGCGATTCCTGGGCCCCCTGAGCCCAACAACTGTGAGATGGGACGGCTTGTCAGCCGCAACACGGCCCCTGTCGTGGCGTAAACGGCTGATGCGGATGGGCCCAATATGATACCCAATAAAAGAAAATCACTTGCGTTCAACAGAAGTCCGCTCAAAGCGGAGAGGAAAAGCCACCCACTTAACTTAGTGAAGACAATCAATTCCTGTCGGGTAGGACGCTCTGCGCCAAACCAGGGCAAGACCCGCCTTGCAACCAGAAAACGGACACCACCGTTGAGGATAACCCCAGCAATGCTCGCCGCAGCTACACCGGGCAATCCCCAACCGGTCCAAATAGCTACAGCACTCAGAGCTCCACCTACCAGGATCGTGGCGGCATCTAACCCCATTGCTTTGTAGTCCAGATTCATGCCACGCAGGACATTCGCTGGCAGAGAGAGTATCCGACCCAGCGCAACGCTTAGTATTGCCAGTGCCATCGCAACGCGAACATCCCGCAAGTGCTCCGCCGAAGTTCGGATGATAAAGGGAGCAGCCCAAACAACACCCCCGCCTATGACTAAGATGAACGGAAAAGTGGCAGCCCAGACCAAGAGCGATGCCCCAATCTGCCGACGCTTCTCCCCGACATCATCTATATGTTGCCGAACGGCCAGGGTAAACTTGAGGGTACCTACCGGGCGCAGGTCGCTAAGCGCCACGTAGCCAACCGTTTGCTGGATCATCATCCAAGCCCCGTATAATTCGGCCCCTAGTCCTCCAATGACAATCGGCGTGACGACAAAGCTTACCACAAAACCTGCCCCTTGTCGGAGCATGCTGCTCACGAAAGTTAACGCAGCACGTCGTGTCAAGCTTCCTTCACGAAGCTTAACAGAATCTACCTGCTCTTTGGCCTCAAAAACCACTACTTCTGGTTGCATTATGTATGTACTATTCGGTCACTACCTGCTTCGCCCAATCGCGATGTTCTTGGTACCAACCAACCAAATGGGCTATTCCTCCCCGGTAAGTGGTTTGCGGTCGCCAGCCCAACAATCGTTCCGCTTTGCTAATGTCTGCCCACGTGGCCAGCACATCCGCCGGATGCCGGGGCTTGTACTCGATGTTCGCCTTCTTTCCTACCAGTCTCTCCACCAGCCGTATGGCGTCCATCAGCACCACCGGTGTATCGGAACCCAGGTTGATGACCTCGTAACCCAGCGGCTTCAACCCGGCAATGGTGCCCCTGGCAATGTCATCCACGTAGGTGAAATCTCGCGACTGCTGCCCATCACCGAAAACCGTCACGGGTCGGCCTTCGCTGATCCACTGCACAAAGCGAAATAGACTCATATCGGGCCGTCCTGCCGGTCCATACACAGTGAAATAGCGAAACACCGTCACGTCAATCCCGTACAGGTAATGGTAAGTGTAACAAAGCGCCTCTGCTGCCTTCTTCGAGGCTGCATAAGGCGATAGCGGATGGTTGGTGTTGGCATCCTCCCGATAGGGCATGGGGTTGTCCTTTCCGTAGAGACTGGACGTAGAAGCCAGCACAAACTTCTCGACACCAGACTCTTTGCACATTTCCAGCAAGTTCAGCGTGCCGGTGACGTTAGTGTCGATATACACCCAAGGATTTTCCACCGAGCGCCGCACGCCGGCCCAGGCCGCCAGGTTGATGACAGCGTCAAAATGATGAACGTTGAACGTTGAACGTTTTAACGTTTCACGTTCGGTGATATCCAGACGTTGAAAAACGAATTTGGGATGATCTTTGATCTGATCGAGCCGCCAGTGCTTCAGCCGCACGTCGTAGGCGTCATTGAGATTGTCAACCCCCACCACCGTGTGACCATCGGCCAGCAAAAACTCTGCCACCTTCGATGCAATGAAACCGGCAACACCTGTTACGAGATAAGTTGCCAAAAAGAGCCTCCTCAAATCATGCTATCTGCGTCATCTGCGTTCGTAACGCTGATCTTCGCTGATTCTTTCAGGGATTATAGAGAACGCTGATGCCGCTGACGAGCACTGGTTTTTTCTGATCTGTGTTCTATTCTTGGG
>WFQT01000382.1 GCA_015486895.1 Anaerolineae bacterium | reverse complement strand
GACCGGATCCTCGCTGAGGTTTGGTCAGACCGCCGAGAAGTGGGTTTGCTTTTGTTCGCCTGGAACCCTTTAGTATTGTTGATGTTCGGCGTAGATGGGCACAATGACTTGCTGATGCTCCTCTTCTTGCTGTGTTCCTGGTGGGCAGCGCATCAACGGCGCTGGACGTGGGCCGCTGTTTCTCTTTGGCTGAGCGCTCTGTCCAAACTCATTCCCCTGTTCTTGTGGCCTTTTCTCTTTTTGCTGGCCTGGAGGGAGGAGAAGACCTCTTTTCGCCGCCGCTGGTTGGTACTGAACGCTGCACTGGCGTTGCTTTGGGGAGCTATTCTCTGGTTGCTAATTCACGAGGCGCCAGGGCAGTGGGCATTACTACATCAGGATTACGCTACCATGTCCGTCTCCGCCATGCTTATCCTCTTGGGACGGCGTTTCCTTCCCGGCGTTGCCGTTTTCCGCCCGGTTATGAACGGCCTCCATTTGGCGTTTGGAATTGCTTATGTCTGGTTGCTTTGGCGCTTCTGGCGCGGGAAGATTAGCTTGGTCGCCGCCTGGCTGGCTGTCCTTGCGGCGCTGCTGTTTCTCTTTACCAACAGTTTCCGCCCCTGGTATGCCACCTGGCTATTGGTGTTAGTACCTTTCTGTCGCCGATTAGCCTGGCGCGATGCGATTCTTTTCTTCTCCTTCACAGTCTTGACGGTGACCGTTTACTTTTGGGATGTGCGCTACCTCCTCCATTGGCCGGTGTGGATTGTTTACCTACTCAGCATCCCGTACATCTTTATTTTGCCACTACTACTGAGTTACTTCTTGTCCAAGCGTGCGGAATGCGTCGCCAGCGCCAGGCGGGGGCTATTTTCAGGGTAGACTCCAGTACGACAAAGGAGAAAGGAACGATCTCAGACCACCCCTTATTTCTACCTGCGCAATTCCGCACCTAATGACTTTTTCAGTTGTCGCAAAATCTTTTGCCGTAGTTTGGCTGTGTCCTTGTCCTTCAGCGTTCTCTCCATAGACTGGAATGTCAGATGAAAAGCAAGGCTCTTCTTCCCCGGCGGTATCCCTTCTCCCTGATAAACGTCGAACAGCTCCACCTCCCGGAGGAGAGGCGCTCCGGCTTTGCGCAATGCAGCTTTCACATCCCCGGCCAACAGGTTAGCAGCCACCACCAGTGCTAAATCCTCGACGATAGGTGGGAAAGTGGAAATAGGGCGCAATTGCAATGGCTTCTGATACGCCTCCACCAAGGGAGGAATCTCCAGTTCCGCCAACAGAACCGGCAGTTGGGACAAGCCGAAAGCTTCCCGTACCAGGGGGTGCAGCACGCCAGCCACACCGATTTCTCTCTTTCCCTGCCGGATGGCTGTCACTTGGGGACCAAAAGTTGGGTGCGATGTGGGCAGGAAAATGACGTCTTGCATCCCCAAACGACGGAAAATTAGCTCCAGTACCCCTTTTAAGTCGGCGAAAGTAAAGAGCTTTCCGGCATCGTCTACGCCCATTGCCGGCACCTGTCGCGGGCCCACCATGATTATCCCCAGCCGATGCGGTTCTTCTGCCCGGCCGGAGGGTAGCGGTAGATAAATGCGGCCTATCTCGAACATTGCTAAGCGCTCGCTATAACGCAAATTATATTGCACCGTCTCTAATAAGCTCACTAACAGCGTGTGCCGCATGACCGATCGCTCTGGCGTGAGGGGATTGGCGATGCGGACATAGTCAGCCGGGTCAGGTGCAGGGCCATCGGGGTGCAAGCGGCTGCAATGCTCCAGGCTGGTTAGCGGATAAGGGATAATGTCCTGCAACCCGGCACCCACCAATAAGTCCCTAAGGAATTCTTCGGCCTCTAACACCCAGTTGTGGCGCTGGGGCGGCAACGTCGTCGGTAACAACCGCTCTGGCAGCCGATCGGCGCCCCATACCCGGGCTACTTCCTCTACTATGTCTGCCGGGATGCTGACGTCAAGGCGGTGCCATGGCACTGTGCAACGCAAAAGACTATTTGCAATCAATGGCTTCTCCGCTTCCACGGAGAAGTCAAGCCGCTGCAAAATGGCTACCATCTTCTCCGGTGGGATATCGGCACCTAATAGCTTTTGAATGCGTTGTGGTGTTACTTCTACTACGCGGGTCTCTTGCGGCACGGGATAGGTGTCCACCATGGCAGGGACAACTGTCGCCCCAGCGGAAGTGGCCATCAGTTCTGCCGCCCGCTGCGCCGCCGGTACCACCATACCCGCGGGAATGCCGCGACTGAAGCGGTAAGAAGCTTCGGATGGTAACCGCAACGCCTGGGCCGTTTGGCGGTTGTTAATGTACTCAAAGGTAGCCGATTCTAACAAGATGTTTGCCGTCCCCGGCATGACCTCTGTTTCCTCGCCACCCATGACCCCGGCAATGGCAATGGGGCCGGCAATGTCGCAAATGAGCAACATATCCTCTGTTAACTCGCGATCCACACCGTCCAACGTGCGCATGGTTTCCCCCGGCCGAGCCCGTCGCACAATGATCGTAGGCTTTCCTCCACCGGCTCGCGCTACCAACTTGTCATAGTCAAAAGCATGCAACGGCTGTCCCCATTCCAACATCACGTAGTTGGTAATGTCTACCACGTTATTGATGGGTCGCATGCCAGCCAGGCTGAGCCGTCGCGCCATCCAGAAAGGCGAGGGGCCAATTTGCACATTTTCCAGCAGAGTGGCCGTGTAGCGCTGACAGAGATCGCTATCCTCGATAACTACATTCACTTTGTCCCCAGCCGTGTAGGAGAGCGATGCTGGTTTAACTTTGGGCCACTGAATGTGTAGCGGTGTTTCTAACAGCGCGTGCACTTCCCGGGCCACGCCGGTCATGCTCAAACAGCGAGCCATGTTAGGCGTGATATCAATGTCAAAAACGGTATCGCCCAGGTAATCTACCAACGGCATGCCGACCGGTGCGTCTTCCGGCAGGATGATTATGCCACTGTGCTCGTCCGAAAGGCCTAATTCCCGCTCAGAACAAACCATGCCCATGGAAGGGATACCACGGATTTTGCTGGCCTTCAGCTTTTTGCGCTTACGAGCTGGATCGTAACCGTCAATGAGCACAGCTCCCACCAATGCAAAGACAACCTTTGGCCCCGGCTCCGGAGCACCTAAGTAGGGCAGCAGGTTGGGCGCGCCGGTGACGACCCGTAGCGGTGCTTCACCGCCGTATGCCACATCGGCCAACAGCAGCCGGTCGGCATTGGGATGGCGTTCCACCTGCAGAACCTGCCCGACTAAAATTTTCTCCCGATCCCACCACTCGCCGACATGCTCTGTTTTCGTAACTTCTAAGCCTGCTAAGGTCATCTTTTCGGCCAGTTGATGCACCGGCAGGTCAATATCCACGTAATCTTTCAACCAGGAAAGCGGTACTTTCATTATTCACTCCTTCTCATCCGGCGTCATTACCTTTAGAACTGGGATAGAAAACGCACATCGTTGCTGAAGAAATATCGGATGTCGTCAATGCCATGCTTCATCATGGCGATGCGCTCCGGCCCCATGCCAAAAGCGAAGCCGGAGTAGTGCTCTGGGTCGTAGCCGGCGTTGCGCAGCACCGTTGGATGCACCATGCCGGCCCCCATGATTTCTAACCAGCCAGTGTATTTGCAGACCCGACACCCCTTGCCGCCGCACAGAATGCAATCCATATCCACTTCCACGCTGGGCTCGGTGAAAGGGAAGTGCGAGAAGCGGAATCGCAATTTCCGCTCCTGGCCGAACATCTGCCGCACGAAAGCCACAATCGTGCCTTTTAGGTCAGCCATAGTGATATTCTCCCCCACAACTAACCCTTCTACTTGATGGAACATCATCTCGGAACGGGCAGTGACTTGCTCGTAGCGGTAGCATTTCCCCGGTAGAATCACCCGTATCGGCTCTGGTGCGTACTCCCGCATAGCCCATATTTGCCCCGGGGAAGTCTGCGTGCGCAATAGATAGCCGGGTGTGGTCGTGTAGAATGTGTCCCACATGTCGCGCGCGGGATGGCCGGCGGGAATGTTGAGCAGCTCAAAGTTGTACTCATCGCTTTCCACTTCTGGCGCATCATAAATTTGGAATCCCAACTGACGGAAAATATCGTAAATCTCCCGCAGTGTACGATTGCTCAAGTGCACACGTCCCACATTTGGGAGCCTCCCAGGCAGGGTGGGATCGAAAGCGCCAGTTTCCATCTCTGCCGCTAACGCCGCTTCCTTGATCGTCTCCCCTTGCTGGGCAAGCGCTGCCTCTAACCGCTTGCGCAACTGATTGACCGCCTGGCCATAGGCGGGACGGTCTTCCTTGGGTAAGGAACCGACCCGACGCACAGCCAATGTCACGGCTCCTTTGCGCCCCAAATAACGACCGAACCAGGCATCCAACGACGCTTGCTCTGTCGCCGTTTGCAATGCTGATAGAGCTTCCCTCTCCAAGCGGGCTAAATCGTTCAGTTCGTCCATCTCTTCCTCCTAACCTAGCCGAGTCACAACCCCGAAAGCCAACCACGGGTTACACAGATCGCACAGATTTCCCCAAAATTCTGTGTAATCTGTGGTTGAAACTGCCTCGTAAAACCGCAAAATGGATTTTTGCCGCGCTCCAGTCCCCGGCAAACATTTCCATGGCGTGACTACTCAGCCTCCCCAATAATTGGACGCTGATGACGCTGATTTTCGCTGATCGTTTCTGGCTTATTTGCTTTATCTGCGAGTATCAGCGTGAAATCTGCGTTATCTGCGTTCTATTTGCTCAAGGCGGAGCAGTTACTCTATGGCAATAAAAAAGCGCCTCCTCGTCCCCAAGGGACGAAGTGAGGCGTGTGTCACTCCGCGGTACCACCCTTGTTAGCCGTCGCAGACGGCTCCCTCAGCGACGACGGCCATTCATCTATGACCATCGCCCCCTGCGATAACGGGCAGACCCCGGGATGAACTACTGGCGGCAGGGCCGCGTTCCCCCATCCGGCTCGGGAGGGAACTTCGACAAGTTTCCGTTAGCCAGGGTCACAGCCAAGCCCCAACCTCTCTGCAATTTCCCCTTGCCTACTTTCCTCCGTCGCTGCCTTTTCCGGCAATCAATCACCTGCATTATGGGCAAAAGGGAGAGCCATGTCAAGTTATACCAGCGGCGGATTGAGGTAGGAATGCGATTGTTCTAATCTGGCCGAGCCAGAACCAAAAAGGCTACCCACAGATCTGATTAGCGGACAGTTTGGGTAAGCGAGCACCACGGCTCCCTACGGTAACTGAGAAACCCACCCAAAGAGTGCGAGACGTTCAACTTCTGTGAGAAGTTGAACGTCTTCGTTTAGAGCTTGCTCTTTCATGATTCGCTCCCCTTCCCCGGCTGCGTTATAATGACAATATGAACGAGAAGCGCAACAACAAGATCATCTATTTGTTTGGTAGTAAAACCCGCCTGATGGGGAAGATTCGGCAGTTAGCTGCGGAGAACTCTCTTGCTGAGCAGGGAGAAGCGCTGGACCGCTTAAGCCAGGAAAGTGACATTGTAGAGGCGATAGTAGCGCTACTGCCGGAAAGCAACGCTCGATTGCGGTTTGTTTTAGGCGAATTAGCTGCCCGCTTACCGAAGAAAGTTATTATACCCCCACTGGAGGCCATCGCCTATAATTTATCGCAAGAGGAGTTAGTACGCCTTTCAGCCATGACTTTGCTGAACAATGCCCTGGGCGTTGAAGTGCCGGACGAGCTTTACGGGACCTTACAAGACCCGGAACTGTTAACTTTCTACTCGTTACAAGAGGCTGCGGAGCTTAGCCACCATAGTGAGCAGGATTTACTGGACTATATTACCCAGTTAGAAGAAGAGCCGCCGGAAGTCTCTTCCCTAGTACTACAAACCTTACCGCAACTGCCGGAGAAAGAGCAAATACTCTTTTTAGCTTTCTTAGCCCAAAGCGCTCACAAACCAATAGCGCGTCAAGCTATTCAGATACTGGGGCGCATCCATGAACCTCAGGCCTGGTACATCTTACAGGCTACTCGGCGCAGTTTCCCCTCGCCACAACGTGAGTGGGCCGAACGAGCTATACGCAAGCTCTCCTTTAGCGTTAACTGGCCCACAGATGAGATGTCCAGTAGCCCGCTGTTGCCGGCCAGGCGGCTACATGCTTACATCGTGCCGCCGTTGGCCGATGGCTACACAATCGCCGGATTTTATTACCGCGAGATCGATTCCTCGCGGATAACCCAGTACCTATTCGCTTTTCAGCAAGGTCTCCTTTCCCACCTCTGGGTCAACCATTTCAGTCTTCGGGTGCAGATAGGGAAGATCGGCGAGATGGTACCGATCCATGTCCGGGAGGGGGACATGTTCCCGGCCCTGAAAGTGCAGCCTCGATGGCTGTTTGCATGGTTACGCCAGGGCATTATCCATCAGATAGAAGCAGGTGAAGACATCCCTGCTGCCTACCGCAATATTTCCTATTTCCTGTGGACATATCCCGGCACGAATACTTTGCCACCATTGCCGCACCTTAGCGATGATTCTATCCCGCCGGCCAGCGAGGAAATGATGCTCTCTCTATTTTCGGATGCAGCACTGTCGAGCTGGTTTTTCTTACCGGCCAATGGAGAATTTGGGCATACTGGAGAGCTGCTTCACCAACTGGTAGAAGACGAAGGGCGAGTTGAAAGGATCCTTCAGGGAGTTAA
The DNA here is from genome assembly GCA_015486895.1 of Anaerolineae bacterium. Classification (GTDB taxonomy): domain Bacteria; phylum Chloroflexota; class Anaerolineae; order JAADDB01; family JAADDB01; genus S014-12. The sequence continues at coordinate 17,587 of WFQT01000382.1, read as the reverse complement.
GGCGGAAGAGTTACAGCTTTTACAAGATCAGCTTGAAGCGATGGCGACCTGGTTCATGTTAAATGGCACTCCCAAGCGCGCCGCGGAAGCCAGGGCGGCAGCCCGCTATCTGATGGAGGTTCCTCCCGCTCGTAACGTCGTGATACAAATACTACTCTTGCGAGGAGTGCGTCTGCTGGCTACCATACAAGAAGCCAAACATGGATGATGGCAAAAACGGACGTGCTCAATCATAGAAAGATGTCTATGCCGGCCATGCTCAAGCAAAACTATGTGCGAGTGGAAGCACTTAGAAAACATCTTCTCAGCTTAATTTACGTGGCTTCTCCCTGATAACGTTGTAACACGTCTGGATGTTCGATCAAGTAACTGTGAACATCCTCTTTAGCCTGAGCGTATACCTCCAGTAGAGGAGTGCGATCCTCCTTGTAATGCAGGATATTCTGGATGGCGCACGTCTGACAGCCGCGCTGGTACTTGTAGCTATCCCGGGGACAGTTCAAACATTCGTTGACGCGGATCATCATAAGGGAGAACGCCAAACTTTCCTCGTCTGCCTCAGGTAGTGACAAAACGCGATCCACCAATGCTTGCCAAGCCTTGTTCTCCCGGAGGTTACGTAGAAGGCGGATGACATGGTGGGGGAAAAGCAATTCAGCAGTAGAAAACATGATTCACCTATTTCGTTCATATAGGCCGACGACACTTTGTCATCGCCCAAAACTGGGCCATAAAGCACACGGTAAGCAACAAAAAGGCGCGACAGAGAATCTCAACGTCGCGCCTTTACATTCATTTACAATGTTAAGTGTCCTTCTGCCTCTAAAGGCATACACTTAGTGTCCGTTTCCGCCTCCACCATTGCCTTGAAGCGGTTGGGATCCTGGGCAATAACAGGCCAAGTGTTATAATGCGCTGGCACTACCATCTTCGGTTTGATCAATTTAATTGCCTCGACGGCGTCCTCCGGTCCCATGGTAAAGTTATCGCCGATGGGCAGGACAGCCAAGTCTACATTTTCATCTCGCAACCAAATCATATCATAGGTGAGCGCAGTATCGCCGGCATAGTAAATCTTTTTCCCCTCCATAGTGATGAGGAAACCGGCCGGATTGCCACCGTAGGAACCGTCTGGCAAGGCGGAGCCATGATGGGCAATTGTTAGTTTCACCCGGCCAAAGGGAAACTCGTAAGCCCCACCGATGTGCATAGCATGCACATTCTTAGCGCCCTGAGAAGAAAGCCAGTTCGCAACCTCGAAATTAGCAATAACCAATGCTCCTGTGCGTTCGGCGATAGCCAGGGTGTCACCGACATGATCGCCGTGGCCGTGGGAGACCAGGATAAAATCGGGGTTGACGTCCTCAGGGCCAATTTTAGCCTGAGGATTGTTAGTAAAAAACGGATCAATCAAAACGGTGTATTGACTGCTCCGCAGCTCGGAATTCATATGCCCGTGGTAAATATACTCGATAGCCATGCTGAACCTCCCTCATAAACCTTAACGAAATCCCAAAGTCAAACATAGCGCAGCAAGCTGCAACTAATGTAAAGCAAACAGTCTATCCCAGGGGATAGAAATTGGACACAGATTCTCACAGATTTTACTCTTATATTTTAAATCCGTGCCATCTGTGTAGTCTGTGGCAAAGATAGTTAGGTCGAACCTAAAACGTCATTTTCACCAGACTCCAGTTGATAACAATATAACGCAGCCTTCAGCTGTGATCAACATAAAGTATGATCAACTAACGCTACAAGAGCTTTCCCTTTTCTGAGCACCTCCTCTCTTTACTGACTAAAAAAGCGAGAGCTACCCACCCGCAGTTGGGGGAAAGGCTCCCGCCGGTGCTCATAGATGAATCTCCATCGGGACGAAACGGGCAGCACCCAAAGGGGCGAGACACCGTTGTCGCCAGTGTTTACTGGGCGTCGTCAGAAGATTGCTTGGCCGCGGTCTTGACCGCGGCTATCTTTTTAGCTTTCTCTGCTGCCTTGGCTTTGGCTCGGGCGGCGGCAGCGGCGGCCCGCTTGCGCTTAACATCCTCTTTCTGGCGTCGTTGTTCCTCTTCCTCGGCCCACGCTTCTGGATATAGTTGAGCGTAATAGGTCGTTGGCACACTCAGCTCTTCCTTGCTATAAACCAGGTCTGGATAGCGCTTAAATGTTGATAGCTCGTAATCGTGATTCATTTTGATGGCGTCAAAGGGACAGAACTCGGCACAGAGACCACACCCCATACAAGTTGCAATGTCCACATAAAATTCGCGTGCCTGAGGGATCGGCTTGCCGTCCGGCTTTTGGTCCCGGACGATCCAGATACACTGGGCCGGGCACACTTTGGAACAAATGCCACAGGCAGTGCAACGGTCTTTACCTGTCTCGGCATCGTAAATCAACATGGGCACAAAGCGGAACCGTTCCGGCAACACCCGGCGCTCTTCCGGGTACTGGATGGTGAACAAGCCCTCTTCGCTCATCGGCTGACGGATGAATTTTTTTCCCCCTGCGTAGCGGCTGGGAATGCGCTTAACATCATCAATATAACTCACGGTGACATGCTTCAGCGTTACGCCCAACCCTTTAAGGATCCCTGATCCAAACATATCGCCCTCTCCTCGTATAAGATAGAACGCTGATTAACGCTGATACACGCTGATCTTAATTTTCATTCGCTGTGGTGTGCCATAGGCTCATGATAACTCCCTTGAAAATAGCCCCCCGCCCCCCAATTCTGGGGGTGTGTTGCTCTCCCCGAGGTTGGGGGATAGGGGGCGTTTTCATCCGCTGTGGTGTGCCACAGGCTCATGATAACTCCTCTGATTTGCTCGTAACAGCTAAGGCACAGTTACCGATCTACCTCGCCTAACACGATGTCAATGCTGCCCAGAATAATCATCGCGTCGGCAATTTTGTGGCCGACAGCCATGGTCGCCATCGAGTTGAGGTTAACAAAAGATGGCGCCCGTACATGGTAACGATACGGATTAGGTGAGCCATCACTGACGATGTAGAAGCCAAGTTCCCCTTTCGGCGCCTCAATGTGAGTATAAGCCTCATTGGCAGGAACCTTGACCATGTAAGGCAAAGGCTTGCCCATAGCCGGCCCCCCGGGTAGGTCACGTAACGCTTGCTTCAAAATGCGAACACTCTCCCGCGCCTCGCGGATACGCATCATGTAGCGAGCATACACATCACAGCCCTCTTCGGTCACCAAATCGAACTCAAAGCGATCGTAAATGGAATATGGATCCATCTTGCGAATGTCATAGGGAACGCCAGAGCCACGCAGTACCGGCCCGGAAGCGCCGTAGGCGATAGCATCTTCTGGCGCCAGATAGCCGACGTTCTTGGTACGGGCCAAGAGGATTTCATTGGTTGTCAACAGCGCTTCCATCTCGTCAATGGCCCGGGGCAGGCGGTTGTAAACTAGCTCGGTCGCCAGTTTAACCCATTCCTCGCTGACATCGTGGGCCACGCCACCAAAGCGCATATAGTTGCACATCATACGGGAACCGGACGCCATTTCAAACAAGTCGAGAATTAACTCTCGCTCCTCAATGGCATATAGCGAAGGAGTATAAAAGGCTCCCATATCATTTAGCAAGAAGCCGATGGCAAAGAGGTGGTTCATGGCGCGCGTTAACTCGGCCATAATCACCCGCAAGTACTCCGCCCGCTCCGGCACTGTTACCTTAGGCAACAATTTTTCTACAGCCAGGACATAGCCGAAGTTATTGGTCATGGAGGTAATGTAATCCAACCGGTCGGTGAAGGGAATATTCATCAAGTAAGTGTTGCGCTCGCCAATTTTCTCGTGATTGCGGTGTAGATACCCCAGTTCCAGCTCCAAACCGGTAATTGTTTCCCCCTCCAAACCGACGACCATGCGTAAAACGCCATGGGTGCTGGGATGCTGCGGGCCGACATTAATCACAATCCGATCAGTTTTGAGCTTCTCCAACCCTTTGAAATCCTGGCCGACTTCGTAATAAATCTCCGGAGCATTCCAGTGATCCGGATCAAAGCCATCAGGGAAAACCAAGTTGTTCTCCCACGGCGTACGGTCTTCCTGACGGACATAGCTCCCTTCCGGAAAGCGACTCTTGAACGGCTTGTGCTCTTCTTCGTAATAAGCCTCACGGTAATCTTTTCGCATGGGGTGACCGAAGAACCCGTCCCAGAGGAGAATACGGCGTAAGTTGGGATGACCGGTGAATTTTATACCGTATAAATCCCAGATCTCGCGCTCCTGAAAGTCCGCGGTGGGGAAAATAGGCACCAAAGAGGGCAAAACGGGGTCTTCTTCGCCGGTGCGAGCTTTCAGGGCGATGTAATCGCCCCCCTTCTCCGTGGAGTAAAGGTGATACACCACTTCAAACCGTTCCACGTCCTGGCGCTTAGGATGAAGTAAGTTATCCACGCCGGCCACATTAGCTAAGAAATTATAGCCTTCACTCTCCTTCAAATGACGGACGACAGCGCGCAAACTATCCGGTTTAACGATCCAGACGCCATCCTCAACGCCGAGAATGGCATCAGGCATGTCTTCCGCCCAGCGAGGCAATTCCATTTCGCCGACAGCCGCTGGCATGGCACTCATCCTTTTGCCTCCTTCGCCAAACGGGCAGCTTTAGACATCTCAGGAATTCGTCGGGGGTCAATGACATCCGGCCCCAAGATGGGAATGGGCACCTCACCGGTGTCGTCTTTGCGGTACCAGGGCACCTCTTTGATGGATTGTCCTCGCATCTTCTGGTGTAACTTCATGAAACCGTGCTGCAAAGATTCGGGGGTGGGAGGACACCCGGGGATATAAACATCAACAGGAATGTACTTATCAATACCAGAAACGACATTATAACCATCCTTGAAAGGCCCGCCACTGGTTGCACATGCTCCCATGGCAATGACATAGCGGGGCTCCGGCATCTGGTTATAAATACGAACAACGTTGGGTAACATCTTCTTCGTCACCGTCCCGGCGACAATCATCAAGTCAGACTGCCGCGGTGAGGCCCGCATCACTTCCATGCCAAAGCGAGACATGTCGTAGCGAGCCGCAGCAGTAGCAACCATTTCAATGGCGCAGCAAGCCAGGCCAAACATCACCGGCCAGGTTGAGGAACTACGAGACCAATTGTAGACCGCGTCAACTGCCGTGGTAAAGATATTACGCCGCAATGCTTGTGGAATTCCTGCATCCTGTTTTATATAGTCAGACATATTTCCCTTCACGGCAATAATAGATTGGATATTGGCGCTTCGGAGTTTAGCAACAGACTTTCACAGAATTCTGGGAGGCAATCAGACCGAAAATTAGTGCAATCTGTACAATCTGCGCTTGTATTTGCTTTGTTGAAGCGCAAAATAGATCTTCGCCAGACTCCAGTCAATATAAAAGTCCCACCGTCCAGGTACAGGTGGCAATAGATCATGCCTCCCTCGTTACCCGGCGAATAATTTCGCACTATGCCTTGCATGGTAGGACGATATAAGAGCCGCCATGTAACGGATATTGTATCCAATGCGATGAGCTATTGCAAAAAAATTGGGCAATGGTTACTTTTAGGCGGCCGCGCTATGATAAGTTTCGATAACAATGAGAAAGGTTGCTATGCACTAAATCAACAAGAGACCACGGATTGTGCAGGGGATAGCCTGTGCAGGCTTACCTTTCGGCTCTCGTTGCACTCTGGTTCCCCCAATCCAGAGAAGAAGGACCCCGAGCCTTTTTGTCAGGTTTCGTAAGTGTTAGGTGCAGGCTTGTCAAAAATCCAAAAAAGTAGTAACATGCGTTTAAGTACCACCTACAAGTTCAGATAGTCTCCCTGTAGAGTGTCACTCGTTTTACTTTCCGCCGAGAACACGGCAGCCACAGAAGTTTTTGTTTATTTTTTTACCTTGCCTGGCGTCCTTAGAGAACTATAGACGACGAGGATTTAGCAGAGCGATATCATTTGGGTGTGTCCTAACCTGGACAAGCCAGGACCAAAAAGCCAAACGCAAAGGGGCGAAGAAGCAAAGCCGCAAAGTCTCTTATTTGTTCTTTCTGCGTGCTAATACCGTTCCAGGGCCAACTTGGTCCAGTTGCGCCAGTCTGTTGGCTATTTAGTTTTTCTTGGCGGCTTAGTGACCTTTGCGGCTCTGTGTTAACTTTTCGTCCAGTGTACAAGAACTTCACTGATAAGGTACTAACCGAGGTGGGAGCGGTGCGGCGGTGGCGCACGACCACCGAACGAAATTCGGCTCTCTAAGCGGACTACCGCCCGCCTTCAGTCCCGGTTTTATCCGGTGGACTGAAAACACTCCCGTCCACGTGCGTGTCACGGACAGAGGTAACAGTCTCTCGGCAAGGGCCATGAAATGGTTCCCGACTGATCCAGGACACCCCCGTATCATTTCAACCGAGGCGAAGCAATCTTTCACTTGGTAAGCAGGAGTTTGCTTTCCCTAAGGTAGCGCCACGCGATCGTTGCTCCTCCTCGCAATGACACATGAAACGCTTTAGTTGCAGCACTGGCACGCTATGACTTGTGCTAGGATGGTAGCTCTGAATCTGTCCCTGCGCTACAAGGGCTTTGGCCCCTCTAGCCTGAGCTACTTTCGCAAGCTGCCCATCGAGAATGACAAGAAGTGATACCGTTGAGCGGCGCTTCTGAAACGACTTATGAGGAGAGATGAAGATTCTTTGAAACCCCAAGTTAAGGAGATTTGCCATGGAAAGCATGAATGAACATTTCTCGATAGTGGCTCAGAGCTATAGAAGGCTAAGAACAACTGATTTGGAGCCAATATTCTACATTGGAGATCAATTAAAAGAATTGCAAAAGATTAAGGCTGCAGATATTGGTTGCGGTAGCGGAAGATATGACTTAAGATTACTACAATATTTTAGGAGTAGGCTTTTCCTTCATTGTATCGATAGCAACAATAAAATGTTGGAACAATTGGAAGAGTATCTAACACAACACAACCTTAGATCCTTCCAGGTAATACAAGCCACAGCGAGGAATCTACCTATACAAGACAAGTCCCTTGATTGCGTATTCACATTTAATGCGATACATCATTTTGAAGTCTTGGAATTCCTAATTGAAGCATCGCGAGTTCTCGAAGATGGGGGTTACCTATTCATTTATACTCGGCTAAGAAGTCAAAATGGCAGGAGCGTTTGGGGTAAATATTTCCCTTTGTTTAACCAAAAAGAAAATAGGCTTTATGAATTGGATGAATTATATGATGTTATCAAAAAGATTCCGAGACTGGAGATACAAAGCGTAGAATTATTTAAATACCAAAGGGTCTCTCACCTGGATTGGCTTGTTAAGCAGGCACGCTACCACCATTATTCCACATTTTACTTATATACTAACAGCGAGTTTGAGGAATCGTTAACTGAATTCAAGCAGAATCTTGAGCGACAATTTGAAGATTTAAACAAAATAAGCTGGTTGGATGAGAATATTTTATTGGTTATAAGGAAACGAACAAGCTATCTCCTGGGTCGTGGCCTCGGCCAGTGACCTGATTAATGTTGGAGGAACCGGCCCAGCTCACTAACATAATGCTTAGCCATTGAGTAATCGGAAACTCTTTGCTTCAGGTACGCCTCAAACTCCTGGATCCGCTCGCTGTTTGCCAAGGTTGCCATAAGTTGTTCTTCTCGGCTATTATTACGGTATATATAATACTGAGGTCTGACGAAAATGACGTTTTAGGCTCGGCCTAACTACCTTTACCACAGATTACACAGATAGCACGGATTAAAAACACAAAAACTAACTACCGGACACTTTGCTTTGAAACGAAGAGGTTAAACTTCTCACAGAAGTTTAACCTCTCACGCTCCCTGAGCGGGCTTCCCAGTTGCTGTAGGGAGCCATAGGCCCCCCTACCCAAACTGTCCGCTAGCCAGTTGCTAAAATAAAAACGCCAGTGTCCAGTATACATAATACCAACGGAGCTAACTCAGTGTAACCCAAGGAAGCTCTCAGATTTGATTGGTGGGTTTCATGATTTAGCCTGGCACTTGAAATTTAGCCTCCACCCAGCTCTCCCCAGGTTGGGGGAGGAAAACAACCTACGCCGACCCGATTCATTTCCGTAGGGGGACGTCTGACGGCACGCCTTGAGCCCCGAATTCAGTCGAAGGGCAAGGCAATGCTCTAAACATCGAGATAATACAGGGAACGACAGGAATAACGATGGATAAGATGAAGGAAGTGCGGAGAAAAGAAACAAGAACAACCACTACGTGGCGGGTAAGCTGGCAAACCTGGCTGATCTTTTCCTTGCTCGGCTTGACTTTTTGGTTCTTCATTTCCTATATGGACCTGTTAGCCGAGTTGTTCGGCATGTTCTTGGGAGCGATCTTGTTGAGCCTGGCCATGCGCCCTTTGGCCAACTCCCTGGAGCGCTGGCACATTCCCCGCGGATTCACAGTCCTCATCTCATACACCGCCTTAGGTGGATTGCTGGCGATCATCGGTACTTTATTGGTGCCGGTAATTAGCATGGAATTTAAGCAATTGCAAGATAACGGCCCGGGGATAGTGCGGGTTTACTTAGCACAAATCGTTAACATGCCCTACATTGGGCAATATATTCCGACTAACGAAGTACTGGTACAACACGTGGTGCAATGGTTAGAAGCTCTGCTGAGCCCCGCAGTGAGCGCTATTGCCGGCATTGGTGGCTTAGCTGTTGACGTGTTCATTATGTTGGTATTGGCTTACTTCTTCACTACGGATACCAAGATCGGCCCCGCCCTTTTGGCCACGTGGGTGCCGTCGCATTATCAACCTCATGTCAGGTTGATAGCAACCCGCCTTCACCGTCAATTAACTCGCTGGATCTGGGCACAGGCTGCTATGGCATTCTACTTTGCCCTGGTGTTTAGCGTCGGGCTGGCGGTCTTGCGTGTTCCATTCGCTTTCTCCATAGGCGTCGTGGGTGGCATGTTGGAAGTTGTTCCTTACGTCGGCGGAGCGATAGCTTTATTATTAGCCGTGTTCAGTGCCCTCACAGTTCAGCCCATGCTCGTTCTTTGGGTATTGCTCTTTTACACAGTCGTCGTAGAGATAGAATCACACATCATGGCTCCGGCGCTTTTCGGCCGGGTCATAGGGCTGCACCCGGCAAGCGTACTAGTCGCTTTATTCGTCGGTGCCAAGATCGCCGGCATTGTTGGCGTTTTCTTCGCTATACCTGTGACTGTCATAGCAACCGCTTTTCTGCGCGAGGTACGTATCGCCCTGTACCACCCCCCATCTGAAGAAGTTCCTGAATCGGACATGCCACCAGTTTGAGCAAACGTTTTCGGCGACTGGAAGCCGCAGCAACACCTACAAAATCGCCCTCCGGCGACTCAATTTCAACCTGCGCAGGCAGGTTTGGTAATTGTTGCCGCGATTTCAATTGCCGGTTCATAGTACCGTATCAGTGAAATTCTTATACACTGGACAAGAGAACAAAAATTTAAGCAGGGCCGCAAAGGTCATTAAGACGCAAAGAAAAAAATAAATAGCCAAACAGACTGGGGCGACTGGACCAAAAAGGGACAGGAGCAGTACGATCACGCAGAGAGAAACAAAAGACTTTGCGGCTTTGCTTCTTCGCACCTTTGCGTTTGGCTTTTTGGTTCTGGCTCGGCCAGGTTAGGACAACAATTCGGAAATCTCCTAAAAGTCGTTGCTACTATTGCTAAGCTCGCCTCCGCAAGCCCTATTTGCCTTTCCCCGTGTTTTCCGTGAGCCTTTCCTCCCTTTTTCAACCCTCCACGCTCCCTCGCTTTCTATCTTCGGCGTAGACATTCGCTGCAGAGTACTCGGTCACATCACTCTCTCTTGCTGGGACACTTCTAAGGAAGGAACCTCAGCTTCTACCACACCTCTAATTAATAAGACCGGTACTGGCGCGAGTTGCAGCACCTTATGAGCTGTGCCGCCATGAGGCCAAAGCTTGCTCCCCCCCATACCATGGGCAGCCAAAACAATTAAATCGATGTTGTGTGCAGAAATGTAAGCCAAGATTATTTCGGCAGGATCGCCCATGAGGACGGAAGTGACTACACTTATTCCCTTTTCCTCTAAATCCCAGGCCATCATATCCAAATAGCTGAGCATTTCCTGTTCAACGTGGCGGCCTGTTTGTCCTTGCATTGCCCGGCAGTCAATGTAAAGGGGATAGAGTTTAATTACTGCTGCTTTGTGGCCTTGTAGCACTGGCATTACGAAAAGGAGATGAATGGCGCTGTGATATATTCTTGCCAATTCTACCGCGTGCTGTAACGCCTGTTCTGCACAATGGGAACCATCTAATGGCACCAAGATATGTTGATACATAATTACCTTTCAACTTTCGTAACTGCTAAGTAGTCGTTTGACAGAACAATGATGACGCTAAGATGCTCTGATTGCGCCGATAATTCCAACGATGTTGCCTGGACTCATGGCTATTTGACAGAACTTATAGCTCTTGTTGAGAGGAGGAACCTACGTTAATCATTCGGCTACACTCAGGACATATCTACGTTCTATTTTGCCCTTGCCTGAGCAGATACCTCCATTGATACCGCCCGGTGTATTTTCTCCGCCAGTGAAGATGTAACCTCACCAACATACCGGGTAGCCTGTCACTCTACAAAAATCCTAATATTCCTATCGCATTCCATTATTGGGGATACTTAACTACTGCTGTATGACCATGCTCATACGCCATGCTGCGCTTGCAGCGGCTATGTGTTCAGTGCTCCCGGTAATCTACCGATCGTGGCGTTTGCTATGGTGGCCATGTGCTATCAAGGCATGTCATCCTTAACGAATTCTCCGGCCTGGTTTTGACCTCCGCACGTGATTCTGGCAGAATAGTGCTTCTGGTTTTGCAAAGAAGCAGCCTCTCCGGAAGTAGCGGGGCTGCTTTTTTTCTCATGATCATCATGACTATAGTGTGGATATCGATAATAATGGGGAGGAAAAGATGCTGATCCTCAAATTTGGTGGTACTTCTGTCGGCTCGGTAGAGGCCTTCCAGCAAGTGGTGGATATTCTGCGCCATGCTCAGGAACATGATCCGCCGGTTGTGGCAGTAACTTCGGCCATGAGCGGCGTGACTGACATGTTAATTCAGGCAGCCCAAGCGGCCGCAGCCAACGATGAACAGCCCTACCGGGACACCCGCAATGACCTTTTAGTGAAACACCAGATCATCGTTGGCCAACTAATCGGCAACGGCATGGCGCGGGCTGAAATCAGCCACATCCTGGATGAAAAGCTGCGCATCTTCGAACGACTTTGTCGCAGTATCTACACTTTAGGCGAGTTGACGCCTCGCGGCTTAGATGCAGTATCCAGCTTGGGGGAGCAAATGTCGGCGCCATTGCTGGCTGCAGCACTACAAGCGACTGATACGCCGGCACAAGCTGTGGATGCTCGGGAGATTATCGTGACCGATGATACTTTCGGGGCGGCAAATCCGCTGTTAGATCTCAGCCGGGAGCGGATTCGAGCCAAGCTGTTACCCATGCTGGAAGAAGGCATTCTACCAGTGGTAACGGGCTTCATAGCCGCTACGGAGAAAGGGGTTACCACCACCTTGGGCCGGGGAGGATCTGACTACTCTGCCGCCATCATTGGGGCTAGCCTGGATGCCGACGAAGTGCAAATCTGGACCGATGTGGATGGGGTGATGACTGCCGACCCGCGCATCGTGCCAGAGGCGAGAACATTGCCGGAGCTTTCCTACATCGAGGCTGCTGAACTAGCTTATTTCGGGGCCAAAGTACTACACCCCAAAACCATTTTGCCGGCCATTGAAAGCGATATTCCAATTCGGGTACTGAACACTTTCAATGCTGGCGGAGCAACAACCCGCATTGTGCGCACCCCCAATAACAATAATGATACCGTCAAAGCGTTAACGGCTATCCGTAAGCTTGCCCTCATCACCGTAGAAGGGCGAGGCATGATCGGCGTTCCCGGCATTGCCGCCCGTGTCTTTAGCGCCGTGGCTCAGGAACACGTCAGCGTACTGATGATCTCCCAGGCTTCTTCTGAGCAAAACATTTGCTTTGTCGTCTCGACTCTGGAAGAGGGAACTATCATTAAGGCTCTGCGCAATGCCCTGCGGGAAGAATTGGACCGACGCTACATTGATCGCATCTATGCCTTAGAGGACGTTGCTATCTTGGCAATCGTGGGCGCAGGAATGAAAGGCACCCCTGGCATTGCGGCTGGCATTTTCAACGCCTTAGGAAGCCACAAGATTAACGTCATTGCTATTGCTCAGGGCTCCAGCGAAGTGAACATCTCGTTAGTTTTACCCGATGAGGCGGTAGAAAACGCCGTGCAGCAGATTCACGCAGCTTTTAAGTTACATGAGGTGTCATAGTTCTATGTAAGCGACCTTGGTTTACTGCCAAATATTTATGGGACTGAACTCTGACATTTTTGTTTTAGCCACAGAAAAACTCAGAATTGCACAGATGGGGGGCGAAAAGCAGAGGAAAATCCGTGTTAATCCGTGCCATCTGTGTATTCCGAGGTAAAGATAGTTAGGCTGAGCCTAAGCCGTCATTTTCGCCAGACTCCAGCATGGAACACAAACACATTCTGATTTTATTGTTTTTATCTGCGTCCATTTTTCTGGTCTCTGAAGCAGATCTTCCGCTTGCCAATACCTTGCCAATGGAACTTTCATTCCAAAGCCATCTGTAGGCCTGCATGACAGAAGTGCACTTTCTCCTGCCCCCAAATGCTGGCGAAATAGGCCACCACCTGGTCACCGGTGCAGTGCCCTAACCACATCTGGGGGATTTCACCCAGCTCTTCCATAGCTTGTACGGTCGCCTCCAGGCGTCCCGCCGAGGCGCCGGCCAAGTGAATACCGCCTGCGATAGCAATGACCTGCTGTTGGCGTGTCTCTCGTACATGGCGGAGGGTATTGATTATTCCGGCGTGGCCGCAGCCAAATAGCACCACCAATCCCGCCGAAGCTTGCACCACTAACGCCATATCATCCCACACAGGATCCGGCACCAGTTCACCTTTTTCGTTGTGGATTACCAAACTACGCGAAGAAAACACCTCGAAAGGAACCTGCCGGGGAATTTCGCCGCTGGTCCAGATGCCAGGTACCACCTCTATCGGCTCGCGGCTGTAAAGCAAGTGGCTTTTCGCCCGCAAAGCAGCCTCGTCCACCGGTGGCCCGATGGGACTCACTTGCTCGCCGTGAATGGCTAAGTGCTCGGCGTACAGGTCAGGATGGGCGTAAACCGACAGGCCCGATTGTCGTTCTAGCACGGTGGGCAAGCCGCCGGTGTGGTCGTAATGGCCATGGCTGAGCACCAACGCGTCTACCGGGAAAGTGACGTCCAGCACTTTCATATTGTGGAGAAAAACGTCGCCCGTCTGGCCAGTGTCAAAGAGCACTCGCTTGCCATTCCACTCTACAAGATAACTCACTCCATGCTCACCCCAAAGATGCGAACCGGGATGAACGTGGTTGTCTACCAAACATATTACCTGATCGGCCATAAAATACACTCCAAGTACCTGCTTCGTAAATAGCCACTAAAAAGCACAGAAAAGCATTTTCACCGTTATGCGGTGCGCATCCGCTCATGGTGACTGTTTCATAAATAACACGCAGATAACGCAGATTCACAGGATTCCCGCAGATCCCTAAAAAACTATCCGCGTTAACCTGTAGAATCAGCGCCATCAGCGTTCTTGTCTTCACCGTTATGCGGTGCGCATCCGCTCATGGTGACTATCCAGAAAACAGCCACAGACTGTAGGGCAGGTTGGCTGTGACGTAGCCCCAGGCCCCGTCGAGAACATGATTTGCACATGTTCGCACAACCTCTTGCCTAAAACCTACAGAGCAGCCAACCTGCCGTCTTCTATTACAGGCCGGCCGCCACACCGCACACCTGCCGAAAAATATCCGAATCAGTTAGAATGCCCACCAGTTGACCTTCCTTGCTAATGACCGGCAGCGCTTGCACCTGGTTATCCAGCATTATCCGCGCTGCCTCCTTGATGGTCGCATCCGGAGCCACTGTTACCGGCATAGCTTGCATGATTTCTCGCACTTTGTGCTTGTGGCTCTCCCCGGTCACGATACTAAAACCCAAATGGAATGGGTCCAGTGGCTCCCGGCTAACCAACGCCTGCACATCCGAGAGGCTAAGCACACCCACCAGATTGCCGCCTTCCACCACCAGCAGCCGGCGCAGGAAGTGATCCTTCATTAAGTAATACGCCTCTCTCACTGTGTCATCCGGGCAAATGGTAATCAAGCTTGTTGTCATCCAATCACGTACCAAATCGCTACTCATTTCGTCTACCTCCTAACCTGGCCAAGCCAGAACCAGAAAGCCGAACGCAAAGGTGCGAAGAAGCAAAGTCGCAAAGTCTCTTTTTTCTCTCTGGGTGATCGTACTGCTCAAATCCCATCTTGGTCTAGTCGCCCCAGCCTGTTTGGCCATTCATTTTTTCTTTGCGTCTTAATCACCTTTGCGGCCCTGCGTTAAATTTTCGTCCAATGTACAAGAATTTCACCGGTAAGGTACTATCTTGTTGGATATCAATTCTTTGCGTCGACGTCCTTTGGGGGAAAACAGCGCAGCCACAAAGAACAGTGCCGTTGCCGTCAGAACAATGGTCGCCCCAGAAGCAATGTCAAAGTAATATGATAGGAACAAGCCACCGGTGGTAGAAATAAGGCCCACCACGATGGCATAGCCCATCATTTTTGAAAACGTGTTGCTAAACTGATACGCCGTAGCCGCCGGGATAATTACCAGTGCCGACACCAAGATAATGCCCACCACCCTCAAGGAGAGGACAATAGTCAGTGCGATTAGGCTAAGTAACAGGTAGTATAGCGCCGTGGCCGGCACTCCCGCCACCGCGGCCATTTCCGGATCAAATGTGATGAACAGCAATTCCTTGTAAAAGAGAAATACAGTCGTGAGCACAATGATACTCATTCCGCCGCTCATCCAGAGATCCTGCCGGCTCACCGCCAGAACCGAGCCGAATAGGTAGCCGAAGAGATCAATGTTATAGCTGTGTAGCAAACCGATAATCAGCACGCCAAAAGCCATGGTGGCCGCGAAAAAGATGCCCACTGCAGTATCCTCTTTGATTTGACCCCGCTTGCTGCTCCAGCCGATACCCCAGGCAGTCAGCAAGACGAAAACTACAGCGCTAAGGATCGGGTTAATCCCTAAAAGGAACCCAACAGCCACGCCGCCGAAGGAGGCATGCGCTAAACCGGCACTGATAAAAGAGAACCCCTTGAGCACCACGTAGACGCCGATGACAGCACAGACAATGCCGATTAGAGCAGAAGCCAAAAGTGCCCGTTGCATGAAGGCATAATGCAATATGTCAAACATGGTGTTCACCGCCTTTCCTGCCGACTGAGGGCTTCATTACCTGGCTGTGCAATGGCAAAACGATATGCGGAACCTGTCCATGTGCCACCAACCCTGCCTCGGGGCCGTACATGCAGGAAAGTACTTCGCCATTCAGTACTTCTTGTGGCCGGCCATGGGCTATAAGGCGACGGTTCATGCAGGCGATTTGATCCACATATTCTGCCACGACGCCAATGTCGTGTGAAACCAGCACGATGGTAATTCCTTCTTGGTGCAATTGGAGCAGAAACTCATATAAGCTGGAAGATGTAGTTGTATCTACCCCCGTAGTTGGCTCGTCCAAAAAGAGCAGCTTTGGCTCCGAGACAAGGGCCCGGGCCAGGAAAACCCGCTGTCGCTGCCCCCCGGAAAGTTCGCCAATTTGCCGGCGGGCCAGGTCAGCAATATCCATTTCCTCTAAGGCACGCCCGACTTGCTCTCGCTCCCTTTTGCCCGCCATATGGAAGAGCCCCATCTGTCCAATCAAGCCCATCAGCACGACGTTAGAGACAGTGATGGGGAAACTATAATCGATTTTAGTTATTTGCGGCACATAGCCAATATATTGACGCAATTTACCCAACGCACGGGGAGGACGGCCAAAGACGCGGACTGTTCCCTGCAACACTGGCATCAAGCCAAGGATGGTCCGCAGCAAGGTCGTCTTTCCGGAACCATTAGGGCCGATGACAGCCAGAAACTGGCCCGGCCAAATAGTCAGAGAGATATCCTCTAAAGCAATTGCATTCTGATAGCTAACGTAAACGTGTTCAAGTTCAACCTGCGGTTCTTTTTCTTCTTGCATCGTCGTCACTTCCTATTGCCAGTATAGCCGCAATAATGCCGAGGGGCAAAGGCGCAAGATGGCATAGTACCGATGAATGGCAATGGCAGCCTGTTTCAGCTACACCAACGTGATCATTGCAATGCCTTGGCCATCTGGTCCACGTTGTAACGGATCAAATTCAGATAACTGTAGTCTTTTAGGCTGGAACCTATCGGGTCCAGATATAGTACCCGGGCACCGCTCTCTTCGGCGATAGTTTTCGCCGCCGCAGCGGAAAATTGCGGCTCGGCGAAAATCGCTTTCGCTCCTAACTTTCTGGCTGTCTTGACAATGAAGGCAACTTCGGCCGGGGATGGTTCGTGCCCCGGTGATCTCTCTATGACTGCTGCCTCTTCCAGGCCATATTCCCGGGCGAAATAAACCCAGGCCGGATGAAAAGCAATGAATTTCTTACTCCGAAAAGTCGCCACCTCGCCGCGGATCTCGCGATCCAACGCTTTGAGTTTCTTAATGTAAGCAGCAGCGTTAGCTTCGTAGATCGCCTTCCCCGCCGGATCAACCCGAATGAGGGCATCACGAATATGCTGCACCATAATGATAGCATTCATCGGATCCAGCCAGATGTGAGGATTGGCATTCTCACTCACTGCCTGATTGGAGCTTTCAGCACCTGAAATAGGCTTTATGCCATCCGAGGTCACCACCACTTGTAGGCCCTTATTGTCGGCGGCGTCAACGACCTTGTTAGTCCAGTATTCCAAGCCCAGACCTACTACGATCAGCATTTTCGCCTGCGCGACAGCTTTGATCTGCGACGGCGTAGGCTCAAAAGTGTGCGGGCTACTACCCGGCGGCACCACTACATCGGTTACAACAACTCGATCGCCCCCAACTTGGGCAGTGAGATCCGCTAACGGTAAAATACTGACCACCACCGGCACCTTTCCGGCCATGGCACTCGTTGTTGCCCTTTTGCTCTGGCAAGCGCTCAGCAAAATGACCACAGCAAGAAATAGAGCCAACCCTTTTTTCATTCTCATTGAAGTATGTCCCTCTACCGTCACAAGTATATTATCGCCGGTATATGGCCCCCATTACTGTCAACTGGTTGCCTCGTTGCCCTCCTGGGCAACAGCCTGGAGGCAATCCGGACAAACACCAAAAAACTCCATCCGGTGGTCTTCCACTTTAAAGCCGGTACGCTCTTCTACTTCCTTGATGAGTTGCGGCAGATTCTCCAGACCGGCCACTTCAACCGTGCGTCCGCACACCCGGCAGATTAAAGCGTGATAGTGCCCCGGCCTGGCCAGCATGTACGCATGCTCCCCGTTTGGCAAATGCACCTGACGCACCAACGAGAGCCGGTTGAATAG
>WFQT01000381.1 GCA_015486895.1 Anaerolineae bacterium | reverse complement strand
GAACCCCACACATTGCCCAGAGCCTGTTTCCATGCTTTCGCCATCAAAGAGAGAGGCAAAGCCACGATGATTGCTACGGCCAGTACTGCCCCGCCGGCGCGAACGACGCTGGGGTTCTCCCTGGGATACGCCAAGCTCAGTACTGAGGGTAGAATCATTACGAAGAGGACGATAAAGACATAGAGGGAGCGCCTGTCGTGCCACCGAAATAATGACCAGACAAGATATAGAATACCAAGGACGAAAAGTCCACCTGCCACAGCACCTAGCACGGGTTGATAGGGGACTGTGGCAACCCAGACCATATCTCCCTTCCAGTTAAACATCTTCATAGCGTTCCACAAGTTCGACAAGAATATCCGAATCGCTTTACTGGCAGGTAGTTTTACCATCGCCCGAGTAGCAGACCTGTACCAAAACATTTTGGGGTTGTCGTGCCAGTAGCGTAGGAGGGGCAGGAAGACCAAAACCGCCAACGTTGTAGAGATCATGCCGTTGTACCATAAGCCAAGGTCGAAAACTGTCCCTCGCCTTTCCCCAAGCTGACCGAGCAATTGCAGTGCAACATCCCACAGCGCTTTTGTCAAAAAGAGAAGGAAAAACAACAACGGTACTATCCGAAAGGCTGTGTAGCCATGGAGCCCCGCTCCAAGCCAGAAACCCGCCCAGAGCCATTGGTTTCTCTCATTGGTGCGCATCGCACGGAAAAAATGGTATAGAGCCGGCGCTAAGAAAAAAGCGGTTAGGGGATATCGGAGTCCAACCCGAGTTATCCCTATGTGCCAACGGCTAGATGCCAAGAATCCTGCAGCAAGCATGCCTGTTTCTCGATCGAACAACTCCTTCCCCAGTAAGTACACATATGGGATAGTGAACCAGCTTACCAAGGATGTGCCCAGCTTTAGAGCCAGATGGCTGATCCCCAGAGGTACGAGGCGTATCAGGAGGGCGGTCCAGTAGAATTGAAATGGTTCCCTGCCCGTGTTGCGTACAAAGTAGATGGAGTGCTTGCCGTGGAGTACATCCCACACGTCTAACAGCTTTTCGGCATGATCGCTGTTCATTTCTGCAGGAATGGACGCTAGATGGTAGAAACGGAAGAAAGCGCCGACAGCCAGAACCAGAAGTAGTACAAGAGATGTCCAGTCCCAAGAGCCTTTGTATCGGGACGGATCCAATCTCTGCCTCCAGGCTCTCCATGAATTGTCCATTGGGAGTCGGACTGTTCCTGCCAGGAAGAAAAGGATAGAAAGCATCCAAAAGATCAGCCCCGTTTTGGTGAAGCGATTTCCCCCCAACGAAAGGAACGCAAGTACTGCTGAGATGATGGACAGGAAGAGTAGAAACCCGCCGTGAGGCCGGATCCGGATAGGGTACTCAATTGTGTAACCCATGGAGGGCAGCGGGGGTTTGCCTAGTGACCATAGATAGTATCCGAAGCAGGTTATAGCAATCCCATAGAAGAAAGGGCCATCTATAGGGTATCCCTGGCGGTGCAAAAGAAATTGAGCTATAGAAGCAGTAATGATCACAACGAGCAGGAATACAGGTGTGCGGAGGCGCTTGAGATGCAGCATTTTCATCACCTCCTGGGTCGGAATGCATACAAGAAACCCAAATAACTGTGTGCAGGGTTCGGATGAGTTTCCACTCCGAATTCCAGCTTGGACAAATATTCCACCAAGTCCTTGTGAGAGAAGTTCGTCACTCCGTCGTGGTATTCTAAGCATATTCTCTCAATTTTCTCTAATACTGCTGCAGGAGTGTTTAGAAGGACATCAAATTCACATCCTTCACAGTCCATTTTCAGAAAATCACAATGCTCTAATTGATTCTCATTCAATATATCCGATAAGGAAATACCATCTACCTCCTCGAAAACCGAAGAGACATTGTTAGTGCTGTATTGGACCTCGTACCCTGCGATGGATAAGCGCATTTTTCGGGAGGAAGAACCTACCGCTTTGCGAAAAGCTCTCACATTAAAGACATCGTTCAATTCAAGATTGTGTCTTAGCAATTCAAAGGATTCTAGAAATGGCTCATAAGCATAAACGTGACCGTGGGGAGTAGCCTTGGCTGCTACCACAGTGAAGTCCCCTATGCCTGCACCTACATCGATCACGTTCCAGCCATCATGGATCTGCGTACAATATTGCTCGTAGTTCTTGTCTAAGCAAGTTTCTTTTACTATCCACAAGTCCATAAGATTCCTCAGTCGGAATCTATACTTATTTTTTAAAGAAACTGTTGCGCCTTCCCTATGTACAAATAACCTCAAGAGGACAGGTAGTCTTTCTATCCCTGTAAATACGGTTGGTATGGAGTGCAAGTAATACACTAGGCGTGATAGCATACGCACCTCTCCCTGTTTGGTCAGAAATTTTTGATAATTATCACCGGCATGTATACCTTCTCTGTGGAAGGGGCAGGCTGAGCACCGCACGGGGCAGACGGATTCAGGGCTAAAGCCGGATCTGAAAAATATTTCCACCAGTCGCTAGCTACCATATCAGAGCCACATCCAGGATTGGACGGCAAATGACTAAACCAGAAACTCAGGTACCCGAACTGATCACACCCCCAGTTAGAGCAAGAGACAGGCTTCAGCACTGTTTGGGGATCGTGCAAATTGGGGTAATTAGCAAAGTCGTCGCAGTTAGACATAACCGTGGAGCTATTACTGTAATCATAGTCTGTGACTCCGTTCGGAGGGTAATGCACGTTACCACATCCGCTGTAGGAATAGCCTGCGGCCAAGCTTTTTACAAGGGTAAACTTTTCCCAATTGTTATGCACGGGATTCGAGGAATCCCAGACGCCATACACTTTTTTCATAGTAGCCTCAGTGCGATGACCGAAGTCATGTATCTCGTAATCCACACCGACATGAGGGCTCGGACCCATGATAGGGACTAATCTGTTGCATGTATAGGGTTTGGGCACAGGGGTCGAGTTATACCAATAAGCTCCTGGTCCCACCAAGGTGGATTCATAAAACCCGAACCAGGGGCCGTTGTATATCCATACCTCATCTATTTCCCCTCTGTTGGCCTTACCACAAATATCTAAATCTGGAGAATTTACTATCTTGTTGTAGTCCACCGTGTCCGGAGTGTGGGGGTTACTTTGTCCATTGTACACGGCTAAGTATTCTTCTTCTGTATACCGAAATCCATCTATCTTTGCGGGCCACCCGTCAGTGACTACACTTGTGGCCACCACGGAATAGACAATTTCCCCGTGGGAGGCTTGACGGAAGAAGTTTATGGTTTGGTTGGTTAAGTCCTTGTAGCTGTTCCAGTGCAAGTATTCGCTTAAGAGTTGCCCATTGCTCAGCAGAGGGTCATACACTATGACGTAAACCTTCTTAACAGTCGATCCCTTGATGCTCCCAGGTGTGTTAAGGAAGTGAGGCACACTCCTACGGAGGTTCCTTTTCCCTCTCGTTACCAGAGTGCTCCCGTCCGCAAATATGACCCTTATGTTACCTACGCGAAGATGCGTTGAACCACGCACTTGCTTACGTATGAGATCAGCAGTCGTTCTCTCTCCATACGGGGTAGATAAGAGCTTTACAAGAAAATGTGTTTCTGCCGGGAAAAAGTTCCCAAAGTTATCTTTTTCACCGTAGTTTCTAGCGAGAACCACAGCATTTATGCCGATGTCCCCTAAAGAACGTTGGGCACTTTCAGATACCCTCGGAAGTAGCGGACCATATTCCCACAACCAGCCTTTTGTCAGGTGACGAGAAAGCCCCTGAGGTACATCTGCCCTGTAGCTACCCACTGCATACGCGGATCCGATAATTGGGAACAGGAATACTCCACTTAAAAGCAGCACTATGAGGAACTTTAAGATGTTCTGAATCTCGGTTGTGCGTGACATGTTTTTCTCTCCTTTCGCGTATAAGTAACTGGGGCGCCGGATCCCACTAATCTGACTTGCGACTCACGATAAAGATGTCAGCCCCTACATCAGGG
>WFQT01000380.1 GCA_015486895.1 Anaerolineae bacterium | reverse complement strand
GCGAATTGCCCTGCCGGAGTAACAGCGCCGGGCTATTTTGACAAAAAGGGGCCGGCGCGTATAATAGGCATCGTTGTTGGGGACGTAGTGTAGCGGTTAACATGCTGGCCTGTCAAGCCAGAGATCGCGGGTTCAAATCCCGTCGTCCCCGTTCAGAGAGAGGAAAGGGCCGGGAAGACTTCTTTCCCGGCCTTTTTGCGCGCCGGGTGGGACGATTGCCCCGAAAATACCCTCTTTTTTACCCTGTTGTGGGTCTACCCCAGTAGATCGCGGGTTCGATGGTTGCAGGCGTCTTCAAACGCGTGCTGCGACGGCCAACGCTTGTCAACGGTAAGTAAGCACAGTTTTCCGGTTTCGTCTGAAGCAGAACAGAAGAACCACACCTGAGCAATAGTTAAAAGGTAATGGCGTCAGGGGAAAGCTGGTGTTTAACAATGACTTAGTTGCTGAACTGAATATCAGTCCATATCAGTCCAGGTTAGGATATATCATTACTTGTGTGTTACAATTTCTCGGTAGATATTAATAAGTCCCGGTGTTTCGTAACAGGTGAGGCGAAAGCTATGAAACAACAACGAATGAAACAGATTCTTGAAATCGTGAGACAAGTCGGCGTGTTGCGCCCTCGAGATTTGGACGCGTATGGGATTCCACGCACCTATCTGCGTCGCCTGTGTGATCGCGGCCAGTTGATGCGCGTGGGGCGAGGGCTCTATGTGTTACCAGATGCCGAGATTACCGAGCACCACACATTTGCGGAAGTTGGTAAACGGGTACCCCAGGCTGTTGTGTGTTTGCTCTCTGCATTGCGTTTTCACGAACTCACTGTGCAAGCTCCATATGAGGTCTGGCTGGCCATTGAGAATAAGGCTCAACGGCCCCAGGTGGACGAACTTCCTTGCCGCTTTGTTCGCTTTTCGGGTGAAGCATTCAAGACTGGCGTCGAGGTCCATGAGATCGAGGGTGTCACGGTTAAAATCTACAATCCTGCAAAAACCGTGGCTGATTGCTTCAAGTATCGCAACAAGATCGGCCTGGATGTGGCACTGGAAGCTCTAAGGGAATGCCTACGTCAGCGTAAATGCATTGTGGATGAGCTATGGCATTACGCCGAAATTTGCCGGGTTACCAATGTCATGCGTCCTTATTTGGAGGCCATGCTATGAGCTCGCACAATATTTCTAATTTGCCTGCCTCAGTACGCCAGCGTCTTTTGAACCTGAGTCACCAACGGCGGGAGGATTACCAGCTCGTCTTGTCACAATTTGCAACAGAGCGACTGTTGTATCGTTTGACGAAATCGCCCTATCTCCATGAATTTGTTCTCAAAGGCGCCGTGCTCTTCGCTCTATGGACAGGTGAATTGCACCGTCCCACCTATGATTTAGACCTGTTGGGCTATGGCGCCCCGACAGTTGAACGATTAAAGACGATATTTGGAGCTATGTGTGCAGTGGATGTCGAGCCTGATGGCATTGTTTTTGATCCTGACAGCGTTCGAGTCATCTCTATTCGTGAGGGGCAGGAATATGGGGGATTGCGAGTGACACTTTCCGCAACGTTAGGGACAATCCGTATTCCGCTACAAATTGATGTCGGTTTTGGTGATGTCGTAGTTCCTCAAGCCACAATAGTCACCTACCCCACATTGTTAGATTTCCCGGCACCTCGCTTACGAGCATATTCGCGAGAAACAGTCGTCGCAGAAAAACTACATGCAATGGTGGTGTTGGGGATGCTCAACAGTCGCATGAAAGATTTCTATGATCTATGGACGTTACTCCATAAGTTTTCTTTTGATGGCGAATTGCTGAGCAAGGCTATCGTTGCCACCTTTGAACGCCGCCAAACACCACTGCCGTCAATAACACCAGTTGCGCTGACAGAACGATTTTATGAGGATATACAAAAGAACACGCAGTGGACGGCTTTTTTGCGTCGCAACAAGCTCCAAACTGATGAGATCCGCTTCTCACAAGTTATTATTGAACTAAATCATTTTCTGACACCAGTGCTGCAGGCTGTGCGACAAAGTAGCCCTTTTATACAATTCTGGCAGCTTGGTGGGCCATGGACGCTTGAGCGACCCCACGCATAAACAGGTTGGTCATGATCGGGGATTGTCAAGTCCTACAATGTGTTTACGATGGGATTACACATTATCCCCTGAACAATACCGCGAGACAAGGTTGCTGTGGCCAAATATCGGTGAAGACCTGTACCTCCCAGGGTTTGCAGCACCCCGGAGCATCAGGGATATCCCGTTGGCCTGATG
>WFQT01000379.1 GCA_015486895.1 Anaerolineae bacterium | reverse complement strand
CGTGAAAAGTAGTTGGGTAAGGAAGAATCCGGTGAGATCAGGGGGTTAGTGCGCCTCGTTTGTGCGTTTCTGGTCGAAATTGCTCCCCTTTGGCGTGTGCATCAGGTGTTGCTTAACTCTTTATTCGGTTGAGAAGGTGCGAAAAATAGGCTGAGATTTCTGCAAATGCGATACGATCTCGTCCACCGACGGCTTTCCCAAAGGCCCACACGCTGCCATCAGGAAAGCCATGACCAACGAAACTGTCACTGCCAACACTTTTCTGCTCATCTTTGCCTCCCTGACTTGTGCTCTGCATTTTTGATCGATCGAAGCAAGGGGCCGGAAGATAGAACTTCCCATACGCGGCAAAGGCCCCGCCGGCCGCTACCGGCAGAACCACTTAACGATTCCATCCTGACGAGAATGACTTCCTCTCGCTTGAGAAGGACGGTAGGGGACGATAGTCCCTCTACGCTTGTGCCCATAGTGCCCTGCAGGCAACCTGCATTGAAACTCGTACAATATGCAGACTCGCTTCCCACGGTCCGTTTTAAAGGCGTTTACACATCCATTGCACTGGTCGCCAAGCTGTGTACCTGCTTTGTCTCTACTTCGCTGGAATGGGCCTACCTCTGCGGCTCTGCCAAACTGCGGTGGCCTCCCGTATCAGTATTATGAGGCAGAGGGTGTATCTCATTCCCCGCTATGGATGGCCCAGCGTTGCCGACAGTCATGGTGTACGTACATTTCTAAACTGTAAACATGGCGCCCACTGGCACGGTAGATGCAGCTACGAGCAGCGATGCCGCGCCAAAGAGTTTCTCACAATATGTCAAACAGCCACGATTTGTCTCCTCTCAAGTCCACACAGTTTTTTGCATCCAACGCGCTCCGTCCATCATGTCATCTCAAACGTTCCACTACCGAAATCATAGGCAATGCAAGCCATACTATAGACAGTATGCCTACCGGCCAACTATAAATTGATCGGCTCTCTCTTGCAGAGAGAAACATCAGAACCATGAAGAGAGTAATCAATACAAGCCTTTTCCACAAACAAAGAACCTCAAGGCTCCTCTGGTTCGAACCGTGCTCTAGATGCCAGCAAAGAGAGGCCAGCCCGCCTACGCTGAACATCGTGTACACCGCGCCACCGTAAATATCAGGGAAAACTCGACGGAAGAAGAACCAATAAACCTCCAGGGCGAGCATCACCAAGACCACAAAGACGCACAACATATCTTCTACGGACGTTTTTTTATGTCTTGCCATAAATCACGCGTTTCCTCCGATAATGAACTCAAGCGTCTATCAGGGGGCCTGCACGTGAGCAGCAGGTGGAGGTAATACCTCCGCCTGCCTGGAGAAATTCCTGGATAGGTCCCAGGACAAAATCTTTGGCTCGTTGTCCCCCCACTGCTCAAGGGGGAGGTCCCCCACATGACACACAAACTCGCGTCCAGTCCTGACAGCAACCAATGATGGCTCCCAGACTCGCTCCCATCACACACGCCACACAACACCCGCACCGTGCCGGATTCCGGGTAATAACGCACTCCCTACATGGATCAGCACAGCCGCCAGCACCAGCCACGCCGGCTCCTATCAGACACCCCCAGTTGTAACTGGTACACTGCGAGGACTGGTACTCCCAACTGCCAAAAATGCTACATCCTCCACATGGATCGTCGTTCGGCTGTGGGCCGAATTTGTCCCCGCTGCGCTGCAATGGACGCCCATCCGCAGTTCTGCCAAACCGCGGCGGCCTTCCATTCACGCTCATTGCCACCAAATTCAGCGTTTTCTCGCTGACCCGGTAAATTGTGGGCACGGGCATCGGAAACATCCTTACGTGTCCCTGCAGCAGCAGGAACGTGGCACAGAGGTTAGGACCTTGTCCATTTACCCGAACCACTTAGCTTTTTCAGTAGGACAATAACCAAAACTACCCCCTCGGAAGCAGTCGCCACCGTCCAAACGTTCGCCGGCCCAGTTTTTACATCCATGAATACCAAGGCAATCACTAGCAACGTCACCAGTAACCTCACTGCTAGAGAAGAAGAGCGTTGCAAGGTTTCAGTCTTCCCAGGTATACAGAGGTCTGCACTCCCAGAAATCAGTAAAATCATCGTGATGATATATCCGTATCGATTAAGTAAAGGGTCGGAAGATAGAGCTCCCCTTATGCACGCATAGATTCCAGTAGTGGCTACCAGCAAGACCATCCAACATTTCCACTTGTTGCCCATGTACGGCTTCCTCCCGTTTGATTGGCATGGGGGGAACTATCGCCCCCCCTCACGCTCTACATGTGCTCACGGGGCTGCACAAGCTGCGCATGCCGTCTCCCAGTCATTACAACAAAGGCCCGGGATAGCCCCGCACGACGCACATAACGCGGAGCTCGCCGCACATGTAGCACATGCTCTCCAGTCTGTTCCACGCGATGCTGCGCATGCAGCACAGTTAATCGCAGCGGTTGAGCACGCTGCGGCACAACGGTGTAGACAACCTGTATCAAAACTTGCACAATAGGCAGACTCGTACTCCCATGGTCCATTCCAAAAGTGCTGGCACCCTCCGCATGGATCGTCAGGTTGCGGACCGACTTTGTCCCCACTGCGCTGCAACGGACGCCCATCCGCAGTTCTGCCAAACCGCGGCGGCCTTCCGTTCACGCTTATCGCCATCAGGTCCACCATCTTCTCGTTGATCTGGTAGATGGCTGCCATGGTGCGGAGGTACCCCACCTCATGGCATCGTCCTTGGAGAACCTGTGAACCGTAGTGCTGTCTTTCTCGAATAGAAGCTGCTTGGGCCCTTGCATCCTACTGTACTACTTGCGCTTTTTCATTACCTTCACCCCCATACTCTATACTAGCTTATAAGAGGCTTTCTTCCAATTCCGTCTGAAGCAACACAGGGAGAGGGTGGGGTCCAACACTGAAATGACTGCATTGCACAACTGTTACATTAGCGCTTCATAACCTAAAAGATGGATACCGACTTCAGGCCTTACCGAAACGACCTGACTATCTTGTCTTTCTCAAGCCAGTATCTAGACCAGGCTAATAGAGCAAATGCTAGAAGTACAGAGATAACAAGGATGATTAGTACTACTGTCCAAGTGATTAGATCGGTACTCTGACCAACCATTTTCTTCTGAACTGATCCAAGTATATAGCTGCCTCCAAACGTTGCTCCAAAGGCCACGAAAAAAGCTGCTAGTTGCACCCCATTAACGTTATTGACAAGTAAAGCAACCAATCCTAGGCCACCGACTACCTCAAGTGCCATCAGGGGACCACCCACCAGCCCCACTACAAATGTAGAGTTCCCCGGCATGACAGATCTACTGGCAATTTGCCCACCCCAGGTATGTCTCCACATACCCAGGTAAACGAGCTCTGTTACCAACACGAAAGGATATACCAATGCAAATATGGCCAGACTTTTTCCAAGCCATATCTCCTTGACCCGGAGAGGTGACGTCATCAATACCTCAATCCTTCCCTGCGATTTCTCTGTGACGAATGTCTCTGTAAAAAGATAAAGGGACATTAGCAAGAATAAAGAAAATGGCTGCAACAGCAAGAAAACTTGCGGATAAAGCCTGATCATGTGATACGCCAGCGATGGAGACACGGTAGAGATCTTCTTGATAGGCTCTACCGTGCTTGAAATGCTGAGCCAGACCACGAAAACCACTACGAGGACAGAAGTGATCCAGTAAACAGGGCGACGCACAGTGGCTCGCATTTCCTTGCGCATTAGTACGAACATGGGATTGGACATCTTCGTAATAAACCTCCTGTTATTGCTGTGCTCGTTTTAAGAGACTGCCACATGTTGGGCATCGGCCATGGATTCATGTCTTCGCACGGTGTCAAGGTACACTTCTTCCAAAGAGCGAGTGTTCCGTCGTATCTCTCGGATTCTAATCCCGGAATTCGCCAGAAGTTTGATTACCTCCGAAGCATGGTCATCCTCACTTAGGGTGACTCTAAGTCCGTCCTCATTCACGTTGACATCCTCCAGGAAAGGCAATCCTCTAAGCGTGCGAATCAGAGGTTCCAACACTGAGTTAGATTCCATTGGGGCTAACTCCACTATTAACTCAGAGCGTTCCTCCCGAAGGAGATCTTTCATGGTACCTGAAAGCACGACTTGCCCCTTTTCCAGAATGATAATGCGCTCACATATCTTCTGAACCTCGTCCAAGTCATGCGAAGTCAGGAACACTGTTGTCCCATCCAGGGTAACGAGTTCTTTCAGAATATTACGAACCTTCACTCTGGCTTCTGGGTCGAGTCCCGCTGTAGGTTCGTCCATAACAAGGAGTTCAGGGTAGTTCACCAAGGCCCGAGCAAGAGCCAGTTTCCTTTTCATACCCTTGGCATAAGTACCAACGAGGAATTCAGCGCGATCTGACAAGTGGACCATTTGCAGGAGTTCATCTACTCGCCGTGCAGCTTGGCGCCCAGAAAGACCGTGCAAGCTCGCCCAAAACGTCAAGTTCTCTCTACCACTCATGTAGGGATACAGACTGTCTTCTTCCAGGACTACCCCAACCTTCCTACGAATTTCTTGACGTAGACCATCATCTGGATAAGGGTCGTACCCGAATAATGACACATTACCATCATCTGGCTTCAACAGCCCAAGCACCAACCGTATACTAGTTGTCTTCCCTGCTCCGTTATGCCCAAGGAATCCCAATACCTCACCTCTTCCCATGCAAAACGATATGCCTTGTAGTGCCTTAACCGTTCCATAACTTTTGGACACTTCAGAGAAAGACACAACTTTATCTCTCATTTCTCTTTCTCCTTTGCCTCTCCAAGAACTCCCCGTGTATCGCATACCATTTGCACCTCTCGGGTCCAAGATTACGGGATTTGATAATACCACGGTTTATGCAATTTATGCAAAAGCCCAAATGAGG
>WFQT01000378.1 GCA_015486895.1 Anaerolineae bacterium | reverse complement strand
TCAACGGCAGTCTTCAGCACCTCTTTGATTGCCGGGTCGAGTTTCTGCCCCCCGGCCATGACGATATCCAACCCGCTATATCGCTTCTGTTTTTTATCGGACATGGCCGTTCCCTCTCGTGTTCAATAGCACCCGCCCCCCGATTGTCGTCAAGGCGACCGCAGCCGGATTGCCGGGCTCGGAGACAAAGATGGTTGTGCTGTAAGAGCTTACTTCTGTAAGCCGAATGGCTTGGGGAATAGGAGTCCAAACTGCATCGCCGAATGTTTCTATCAGTTCACGGAGGTTTTCAACGTGTTCTCTGGTGTGCATGCGCACCATGTTGGGAATGATCCCTAACAATGCCGGCGCACGCCCGTAGTCTCGTCCGATGGCGATGGCCGTTTGTACCATCATGCCAACACCCTGGATGGACAGACGCTCTAGTTGTGTGGGAATGAGCATGTAGTCGGCAGCAAAAAGGATCTCGTGAAAACCGGCGGCCCGGCTGGGCGGCATATCGATAAACACGTAGTCAGCTAACGCGCCCAAAGGACGTAGCGCTTTGGCTACAGTATCGAAGGGACGTTGCAATGCTCGCAGCGCCGTCATGGCCTCTCCGGTACTAAGCCCGCCGGGAAGGACGCGAATGTGCTTCCATGACGTTTCCACCAATTGCTCCGACGCCGGGTCTCCCACTAACAGAACGCGCATCATGCTGTCATCTGACAAATCGTTGCTTAGCATCCAGGCGGTGGCATTGGCCTGCGGGTCTGTATCCACTACGATGACGCTGCGCTCTTGATCTGCCAACCAGGTGGCCAGATGAACAGTGAGGGTAGTCTTCCCTACCCCGCCCTTCTGGTTGGCAATGGCGATGATCTTTCCCATTTACGTTCTCCTTTCTCATTCCCTATGAGGCCCCTATGAGGCGAAAAGCACCCCTGTGAGCCCCTATGAGGCCTATGAGCCTATGAGGCGAAAGTACGCCCAGGGGGCTGCAATTGGATGGTTTTCCCCTGGCCTGAAAGAATAGCTATTTTGGTTCCTTTTTCTTGCCCCCTGTCTTCTCCTACCACGCCGGCCAGGCGCTTGAGTTCGGGCGTCAAACGCCGGGCGTCGGTTGCGTGTCGCGGATGCGTCAGCCAGCCGCGTTGTTCCCAGCGCTTGGCCAGAGAGCGAATCTGCCAGGCATGTTCGTTGCCAAACGCTGCGCAAAGTTGCCCCACCGGAAATCTCCCTTCGAGGTTGGCCGCCGCAAAGCGCACAAGCTCCGCTTCGAAGTCATTCAGCGCTGGCAACGGCTTCGCACGCAATCGTTTGGCCAGATTGACTAAAGCCTGCCGCTCTACGTAATAGGTCTGCGTTAGCCGGCGTTGGCCGCCGACCTGAATCAGCGCCCGGCCTGGCGTGCGGCTGCGCTCCGCACCTTTAGCGCCAATGATGCGCGCCTGTGTACCATCGGTGGCCATGAATTGGACGCGGGTCATGAGCTGGTCGCGCATCCCCGGCCCGAACGCCTCGGCGCGCAAATTCTGGCCGGTGAGCACCAGATGAATGCCCAATGCCCGGCCTAACATGGCGATGCGTTCCAACAGGTTATGTAGCTCCCCTTTCTTGCCGCCGCTTTCGGCTAACCACGCGCTGGCTTCGTCGATGATGATAACGATTCGAGGCAGTGGTTGGCCGGCGATTTTGTTGTAAGCAGGCAAGGAAGTTGGGAAACGACCGGTGCCGGTGAACAGCGCCTCGCGGCGTTCCATTTCCGCCAGAATGCCGGCGAGCGTTTGAGTGAGGGTTTGTGTTTCAAAGGCTACCGGAAAGAGCAGGTGCGGCACGTCTTGAACCGGCGCCAGGGTGACTCGCTTCCGGTCTGCCAGAACCAGGCGCACCCGGTCCGGGTTGTGGTGCAATGTTTGGTAAACCAACGACTCCACGAAAGTGGACTTGCCGCCGCCGGTAGTGCCGCCCACTACCATGTGGGTGACCTCATCCCAGGAAACCCACCAGTGCTCTGTGCGCGTAAAGCCTAACCCGACCAGCAATTGCTCGTTCTCGCTGGCGTGCAAGATAGCCCGCATAACAGTACGATCCAGGACGACCTTTTTGGGCAGCTTTTGCTTTGGCGGCGTATCCAGAATGACCATGTAACGCACGCCTTGACGGGTGTCAGCGTATACCGGATGACCGACAACCCCGGTCAGATGTTGCAAGACCTTTCTGTCTGTAAGGGTGGTCAGGGAGACGCCGCGAGGTAACCGCCCTGGGTTGGTATCGACGGCAAAAACCAGTTGGG
>WFQT01000377.1 GCA_015486895.1 Anaerolineae bacterium | reverse complement strand
TATTCAGCCTTTTCTGTGTCTTTCCGTGCTATTCTGTGGCTTTTTTCTGCCCTATTTGTAAAGATCGATTCGCTTTGAAATGAACCATGCCAATTTTGTGTTTTTATAACTGCTCAGCCTTGAGCAAATAGAACGCAGATACCGCAGGTTTCACGCTGATACTCGCAGATAAAGCAAATAAACCAGAAACGTATCTGTTCAAAAAGTAGGGGCTAACTCTTGTGGTCGCCCGTCTGGGCAGGTACAAGACCTGCCCCTACCCCAGGATATTGAGAAGATACCCAGAAATAATCAGCGAAAAGCAGCGTGTATCAGCGTCGTCAGCGTCCAATTGTTGGGGAGGCTGAGTAGTAGCGTATTTTTAGTCTGTCTCATTCGTGTAATCTGTGGTTCCTGAATTGCCTTGTTGAACCGTAAAATGCATTTTCGCCAGGCTTCAGCTTGATAATTAGACCGGCATCCAGTACCGGCCTGATTCCGTTAACCGAAATTGCGCCCAGATAGAAGTCTCGTGCTTGCTGTGCCTAATAGCGCAGCAGTTCTCGCAAGGCATTTAACAGCAACAAGACATTCTCCCGACGGCTGCTGAAGCCCATCAATCCGATACGCCACACTTTGCCTTTCAGGGGGCCGAAGCCGCCGGCGATCTCGACGTTGTACTCGCCCAGCAAATGGCGCCGGATGGCTGCTTCGTCTAAGCCTTCAGGCAATAGTGGTGTGGTCAGTGTCGGCAAGCGATATTCTATCGGTACCAGCGGTGGCAGCCCCAGTTCAGTTAATCCTTCCCATAGCAATTCCGCGTGCGTGCGATGCCTGGTAAAGCGATTTTCCAGGCCTTCCTCAGCTACGATGCGCAGCGCTTCCCGTAAAGCGTAATTCATGCTGATGGGCGCCGTGTGGTGGTAGGTTCGGGTGTCTCCCCAATAGTGTTCCACCATGCTCAAATCCAGGTACCAGTTCGCAACTGTGGTTTTGCGAGTGTGTAGTATTTCCCGGGCCCGGGGGCTGACTGTGAGCGGTGCCAGGCCGGGTGGGCAGGAAAGTGCTTTTTGCGTGCCGCTGTAAGCTACATCCACGCCCCAGGCATCGATTTCTACCGGCACGCCGCCCAAGGAGGTCACCGTGTCCAATATCAGCAGTGCGCCGTGGTGATGGGCGGCGGCAGCAATGTCGGCGATTTCTGGCTGCAGGGCACCCGTGGAAGTCTCCGCGTGTACGATTGCCAACAACTTGTAGTGCTTCTTGGCTAACGCCGTTTCAATTTCCGCTACTGTGAAGACTTCTCCCCACGGCCGGTCAATTCTGTCCACGTGGGCACCGTAGCGGCCGGCCATATCACAGAGCCGCTCGCCGAAGTAGCCGTTGACGGCGATAAGTACGGGGTCACCCGGCTCAATGAAATTTGCCAGAGAAGCTTCCATCCCGGCGCTCCCCGTCCCGGAAATAGGTATTGTTAGCTCGTTTTCCGTCTGGAAAGCGTAGCGCAAAAGCTCCTGGATTTCCTTCATCAAGGCAATAAATTCCGGGTCTAAATGCCCTATGAGCGGTGTGGCCATGGCGCGCAACACTCGTGATGGCGCCATGCTGGGGCCAGGCCCCAATAGAATACGGGGGGATGGATCCAAATCAAGAAAGTGTTTACTGTTCATAGTCCTTCACCCCTTTTCTTCAAGCTTACCATAAGGGTCAGTCACTGACAACGAGTAATACCGTTTTTGACCATGGATTGCATGGATTAAGCACGGATTTTGTTACCACACTTCATGTTTGCTCAGGCTTCTTTTATTTTATTCCGAACCGTCTCTGGCCGGTCCAAGGCCAGGACTTTATCCGCCAGTGTCTGAGCATCGCTGTAGTTCCAAGCTCGGACTTTCGCTTTCACGTTGGGGATCGACTGCGGTGCCATGCTGAGCTCATCCACACCTAACCCCAGGAGGACCGGGGTCGCCAACGAATCTCCGGCCAGTTCGCCGCAAATGCCAACCCATACCCCCGCCTTGTGGGCTGCCTCAACGACTTGCTTGATAAGGCGCAGCACTGCCGGGTGGAAGGCATCCGCCATTTTACCGACGTCTGGGTGCGTCCGATCGGCGGCCATGGTGTACTGGGAAAGGTCATTGGTACCTATGCTGAAGAAATCCACCTCCGGCGCCAGCACATCGGCCAGGATTGCCGCCGATGGGATTTCAACCATAATGCCGGCTTCCACGTTCTTCGCATAAGGCAGGCCATCGTCCTCTAGGGACCGCCGGACTGCCTCCAGGTGTGCTTTTGCAGCTTGCACTTCATCTATCGAAGCAACCATTGGAAACATAATCTTGATACCAGCAGCGTTGGCCCCGGCCCTGAGGATGGCCCGCAACTGAGTGTGGAACAAATCCTGGTTGGCCAGAGAAAGGCGAAGCCCACGCTTGCCCAGGAACGGATTGGCTTCCGCCGCGAGATGTAGATACGGCAAGGCCTTATCCCCGCCGATATCGGCGGTGCGGAAAATGATCGGCCGGCCGGCCATTGCCTCGATGTAAGGAGCGTAAGCAGCAATCTGTTCTTCCTCATCTGGGGGAGTATAGCGTTCCATGTAAAGGAACTCGGTGCGCAGCAGGCCTATTCCTTCAGCCCCAAGCTCTAGTGCCTGCAATGCTTCCTCACGACCGCCGCCACCCAGGTTAGCTCCAATCTCGATACGGCGACTATCCGGTGTCACGGCCGGCTTGCCGCCGGAAAGCCTCGCCTCCTGCCATTTTTTCTCCAGTGCGTTCGCTCTGGAAAGGTAGTTAGCCACGGTTTCTTGCGACGGAGAAAGGATGACCATGCCATCCTCTCCGTCCAGAATCATGGTTTCGCCAGTCTTTGCCGCCTGCAGGAATTCCTCAGGAACTCCTACGACCGCCGGCAATCCCAGGCCCCGGGCTAAAATTGCTACGTGGGAAGTGCGGCTCCCCTGCACCGTGCAGAACCCCCGGACCAAATCCTTGGGCAGCAGGATAGTCTGGGAGGGCGTAAGCTCTTGGGCAACAATGATCGAAGGCTCTCCGGGCAGATCGGCGGTTGTCTTCTGGCCGCCAATAATCCGCAAAACTCTGTCCCCCACATCTCTCAGGTCTACCGCCCGGGCGCTGAAAACAGGGTCGTTGAGGGATTCCAGCATTGCTGCCTGTTCCTCGATTGTCTCCTTCCACGCCTCTGCAGCGCTTCGGCCTTCCCGAATAGCGGATTCAACCTGGTTAAGCAATGTGGGATCTGCAAGGAACATTTGGTGAGCTTTGAAAATTGATGCTTGCTCCTCACCAAGCCTCTCCAAGGCCCTCTCGTAGAGAAGGCCTATTTCCTTGCGTGCACTGCCTAAGGCCTGCTGTAACCGCTTCCATTCAGCATCTGGGGTGCCCTTGGGCACGGCTTCAATGGAAGATTCTTCTGCCACAAACAAGAATGCCGGAGCTATTGCAACTCCCGGCGATGTAGGAATTCCTCTTGACTTTTTTTCTGCCATAGATGCCTCACGAATTTCCTTTAGTTAGTCTCGGCCATCTCCAGCACTAATGAAGCCGCTTCGCTGTCGGTGACCAGATAGTCGATAATGCCACTGCGCAATGCACCCAGAATTGCAGAGGCTTTTTCACGGCCGCCGGCAACCCCCATTACCAAGGGGATGTGGTGTAGACCTTCCCAGGAAACCCCAATAAGTCTGTGGTGCAGTTCTAGATCTAATAACTGGCCGTTGATATTATAAAAGTAACCGCAAATGTCGCCAACGCCCCCCTTAGCCTCGATCTTCCGCAGATTTTCCTCGGTGAGATGCTTGGCGTTGAACAAGCTTGAAAGTTGTGGGGGGGTGACCGCACCAATGCCTACCAATGCCATGTCGGCATGCTCGGCCATCTCTATCACATCCCGAACAATGGGTTGCCGCCCGATAGCCTCTTTTGTCTCCCGGTCGCTGGCAAACAGGGGTGCAGGCAGATAGCGGTACTTGCCGCAGAGGGTCTGTGCCAACCATCTGGCTAAGTCCGGGCCATCTAGCAAAGGATTAATAGACCCAGCCGTACCAACAAGCTGGACTACCGTCACGCCTTTTTGCCTGGCCGAGCGTAGGGTGCTAACCACTTGGTATACCCCTGTGCTCCAGGCGATCCCAAGGATCATTTCTCCTTCTAAGAGCTCGGCCAAACGATTGGCCGCCAAGACGCCAAGGCCCTGGATAGCTTGGGCATATCCCCGCTCGCCGGTAGCCATAATCAGTGCTTCTTTGATGTTGAAACGCTCCTCGATCTCGCACTGGAGTTTGGCAACCTCGTTCCATAAACCGCGGATGCGGATTTCCACCATGTCCAATTCTCGTGCTTCTGAAAGCCAGCGGGATACTTGAGAGCGCGACACGCCTACGTGTTTGGCAATCTCGGCCTGGGTGAGGTTCTTTTCGTAATATAGTCGCGCCACCCTGGCTAATTTTAATAAATGAGGATTTGTAGTTGGCATGTGTTCCCTCCACTGTAACTGCTTACCTGTGGTCGGACTGGATGCTCACAAAGTGGAATATGCCATATTGGCGGAGCTGGAACCCTCGGCTTACTAAGCAAAGCCTTGCTCATAGGGCTTTGTTTAGCTACCACTGACCGGGTTCAACCGGCGTTACTCCGCCAATTGTAGTGTTCACGCCAGAGTAGGCAATAGAAACTCTCTCAGCCCTCTAATCCTGGGGGACACTCTCCTTTGAAAATGCAACCATGAATTGGACTAATTACACGAACGTGTACGTCCGCCTTTTACGAAGCGTCAAAGCTCGACCTTATCCGGCAAAGGGGCTCGTCTGCCTGTTCGAAGGTGCGCTCTGTCCGGCCGCAAAGGTAGTAAAAACATAAAATACGTAAAGCATTATTGTTAAGCGGTAACTCGACCGTGTAATGCGGAAACCGACTGCGATGTCGCCGACCATTTATGGGGGTTTTAGGGGGGTGTCCTCACGGATAAATCCCTCCTCTGAAAATAGAACGCTGATCAACGCTGATGCGCGCTGATCTAAATTTTCATCCGCTGTGGTGTGCCGTAGGCTCATGATAACTCCCTTGAAAATAGAACGCTGATCAGCGCTGATGCGCGCTGATAAACGCTGATGCACGCAGATTGCCGCTGATTAGCTAACAGGCTGCTTCGAAAACAGCCACAGAAAGGTACAGTCCGTAGGGCAGGTTGGCTGCGACGTAGCCCTAGGCTCCATCGAGGACGTGATTTGCACCTGTTTGCATAATCTCTCCCCAGCCTGACAGAGCAGCCTACCTGCCGTCTCTCTATGGTTGTTTCACATTGAAAGTCAGCACCTGTTTCCGGCTCGGCAGGGTGGGGGCAATGTAGAGCATGTTCCGGCCGGCATCCCACGCCAAGCCGAAAGGTGTAGTGGCGGCCCGGCCCGGCAGTAGTCGTATGGTTTCGCCGTTAGCGGGGTTGATTTCGTAAACACCCGGCGCATCGGCTACGTAGAGGTGCCCGCTGGCGGGCTCAACGGCTAATGCGTAAGCTACGGTGAAAGGCTGGTCTAACTTGCTGGTGATCTCTCCTACTACCGAACCGCTCTGCGTGTCTATGATGGCGATATTGTGTAACTTTGGGCTTAAAGCGTAAATGACGTAAAGCCGCTGCCGCTTGCGGTCGAACGCCATCCCTTGCGGAATGCCCAACCCGCGCAGCCGGATTTTTTGCCGTGCTTGCTCCCGGATGCCGGTTTTCATCAGCAGGACGCTGCGTTCGCCCGGGAGGGAGACGAATAGGTTGTTGCTGTCGGCCGGGGCTATCAGGACGTAAGGTGCTTGGCCTATTTGATATCGTTCTCGTATCTGCCCGCTCGTGGCGTCGTAGGCAATCACTTCTCCGCTGCCGGTGGCCGCTACGTAAAGGGTGTTGTCCCGCCAGGCCATGCCGCTAGGCCGGCAAATGTCACGCAACTGGCCTATGGGGTGGCCGTTGCCGTTGAAGACTTGCACCTGATTGCCCTCCCAACTGGAAACGAAGAGGCGGTTCTCGGCTGCCAAGATTGCTTTTGGTTTCACCTTCAGCGGCCAGGTGGCCGCGATGGTCATAGTGCCAGCCCGATCCGGTATGAGTGCACGCACGCTGCCAAGCTCGGCGCTAAAGATGGTCCCGCTTTGTGTGTCAACGGCGATCAGCGGTGGGCTGTAGATCCCGGGAACTTTTCTGGTGGCGCGGTTTTCCGGGGCAGCTTCGGCTACCACCGGCAAGTAAACGTTGGGCTGCAATATGGAGGGCTTACGGTAATGGTTTGTCTGTAGGGTGGGGATCGGGCCGTCTTGAATGATGGTCACGACGCCATCCTGGCCGTTGGCGTAAATTAAATTGTGGGTTGCATCCAGCAAGAGCTGATTTGCCGGTGCTCCGGCCAGGGGAAGTTGCAGGAACCGGTGTCCGCTTAAGGTCAATGGCTGCACGACTAAGCGGTCCGCACAGGCAACGAAAAGGTGCTCCGTTGTCGGGTTGAACGCTATGGCTTGCGGCGTGCAGTTCATCGCGATGTCATAGCGCAGGCCACTTTGCATTTCTAACACGCTGATGTCCCGGCTGCTTTCGTTGGCCGTCAAGATAGTTTGCCCCTCATGCGCTACGACGACGGCTAACGGGCCTTGATCTACCTCCCACTTTCCCAGCAGGGTGCCGTGATCCCGGCGCAGCCGTATGATGTGGTTATTGCCGTGGGCCGCTATGAAAATGGTGTTCGTCATTGGCTCCATAGCCATCCCGGCCGGCTGCTCGTTCACGCTCCAGGTGCCGCTAATTTCCGCTGTGGGACCGATGAAACGTAGTACCTG
>WFQT01000376.1 GCA_015486895.1 Anaerolineae bacterium | reverse complement strand
GATCAGGGATAATACAATAAAGAACGTTCACACTGAAGACAGCGGGAGCTCTTACGCTTAATTACCTGCCGAGGTGTGAGGTTAAGTTTCCCACTTTGGGGAAGTACACTTATCCTCGCGCTGCCGGCGCGAGGATAAGTGTTAGTTTTAACAGAAGGGGGTATTTCTTTGACACTATCTCGTCAGGACAAAGAGTTGTTACAAGAAAAATACGTCGACTTATTGCAGCGTTACCCAGCAGCGGTTTTCGTCGAGTATAGCGGTTTTACGGTTAGCGATGCCGAGACCTTGCGCCGGGCATTACGCCCTCTGGAAAGCAGACTGCGCATTATTAAGAACAGCATCTTCAAGCTGGCGCTCGAAAGGGCTGGCTTGCCGGTACCGGAACTATCCCGAACTATGGCGGTGGTCTTCTTGCCAGAAGATGTTGCCCCGGCGGCAAAAGCGCTGAACAGCTTCATGAAGGACCACGAGTCACTAATGGTTCGTTTCGGTTTCATGGATGGGCGAGTGCTTTCCGAAACTGAAGTGAAAATGCTGGCATCTTTGCCTACTAAAGATGAAGCGCGAGCACAACTAATTGCTGCCATTGAGGGGCCGCTTACCAATCTGGTACGGGTCGTGCAGGCACCTTTGCGCGAAATCGCCCAGGTTTTGCACGCCTATTCCGAAAAAGAACAGGAGGCGGCATAAGCTCATTTCGTGTAACTGCAAATGAACCACAGATTACACGGATTACGCAGATTAGATAAACCAAAAATCCGTGAAAATCTGTGCAATCAGTGTTTAGCTTTTTTAGTTCTGGCTTGGCTAGGTTAGGAGTTACTATTTCGTTTTGTTGCTGAAACGGCGATTGTCGGGGCCAGGGCCGGCGTAGCGTAACCTCCGAGAGAGACAACGCATTAGCGCGGCTATACTGGAGACATTTGCCGTCTGAACGTTATTTAGAAACCCAAGGGAGGTTTTTGTTGATGTCTGAGAAACTTGAGGAGATCGTTAAGGAACTGGATTCGCTCACCTTGCTGGAGGCTGCTGAGCTCTCCAAGTTGCTGCAGGAGAAGTGGGGCGTTTCCGCGGCAATGCCAGTGGCGGTTGCTGCCGTGCCGGGTGCAGGTGGTGCTGGCGAGCAGGAGGCTGAGGAGCAAACCGAGTTTGACGTGATGCTTAGTAGCTACGGTGCCAAGAAGATTGCTGTCATCAAGGCTGTGCGGGCCGTCACCGACTTGGGCTTGAAAGAAGCCAAGCAGTTGGTAGAGAGTGCACCGGTAGCGGTGGTTGAGGGGGTTTCCAAGGAAACTGCTGAAGAGGTTAAAAACACGTTAGAGGCGGAAGGGGCCACTGTCGAGATCAAATAAGCTCGTGTGGTTGATATTGTCTCGCAAAAGCACCGGCTTGGCCGGTGCTCTTTGTTTAGCGTGTGTTTCTTGCCTAGCCCCGGAGAAGTATTCACGACGGTTCGACGATCACCGCCGGAGCCAGGATCCGCGCTTTTTCTCCAGCAATGTCCGCAACTGTTGCTGTAAAACCTGTACCAGCGACTCCAGAGCAATCAGGCGGGCTTCTAACATCTCTTGACGCTGTTGTTGTTGCCGCTGGTCTCGATGCAGCTCCCGCTCTAATTCCAGCAAGCGTTTTCGAATCTTTCCATTTTCCGCTTTCAAATTGAAATTATCCTGGACAACGACGCCAAGAATCTGCCGGCTGTGTTGCTGTCCGTTGAGGAGAAGCTGCTGCCCATTGTGCACGGACTGCAACGCTTCCTGCAACATGGCAACAGCCGGCGGTGCAGGCGTGGAAGGTGCAAGTTCACCTATCGCCTCTGCCTCAGGTGGCTCGTTGAGTGCCAAGAGCGAAGGCTGTGTCTTGCCGGATAGGGTTTGCTGCAAATCAGCATAGCTGTAACCGTTGCGCCGCCATTGCTGAATTTGACGCAGAAAGCGGAGATCATTCTCGTCGTAATAAGGATAGTGCAGTCCCTGTTTTTTTGGCTCCCGGGCTAGCGGGGAGAGGTGAGCAGAGAAAGCTTTTGTCCAGCGGCGCAGCGTCGTTGGGGAAATTCCCAGTTGTCGGGCGACTTCCCCCGGCGCATATAGCTTGCTCATCATAGCCTCCTTTCACCGCCGGGGCGGAGCTATTTGACCTGGTAGTCGGCGTCGATCACTTTCTCGTTTTCCTTCTTGTCGGATTTGCTACTCCGCCGTAAGGCCGTTTCGTGTTCAGCAACCACCTCTTTTGGCGCCAATTGGATGAACAAGCGGATACCTAATATAATCACTGCTAAGTCATCTAATTGGCCAATGATGGGCAACATGTCGGGAATGATGTCGAGGGGAAGGATAACGTATAATGCTGCCACGGCCGGGATACTTACTTTTAAGTAAGTAGGCACGCGGGGATCGCGTAGCAAACGCCAGGCTAATTGCACATCGTGGCTAATTTCTTGGATAAATTCGCTGTTGCTCTTTTTTTTCATGGTATGTTCCTGCTTGGCAAATTTGCAGGTGGCGTACGGTAGAACGGCGCCACCTTTATAGTCCCTCAAATTTCATTATACGATGCAATGTGGCTCTCGCCAAGTCCGACACTGTCCTGACGCCATGACTTTCCCCTTGCGGTGGCAGCTTGCCTTGCCTGAATCTTTCGGGTAAGATGCAAGAGACGGGGGAAAGGTGAGAGCGATATGAGAAGCCTGGTGAACAGTTTGGCGGATCATCCTCGTCCGCTTTTAGAAGCAATCGCCCGGCTCTACGGCGTTGACCGTGAGGCTGGGGAAGATCGGTTTACCCTGGCCCAGCGACTGGCGGCGGAAATAACTTCGCCTGAGGGCTGGGCTGAAACCGGGCGGCTCTGCTCGAAGGGGGCGTGGGCCGCGCTGTTAACCCTGCAACATCACAGCGGTCGTATGCCGGAAGTCCTCTTCAGCCGCCAGTATGGGATAATTCGCCCCTTAGGGGAAGCCCAGTTATGGCGAGTACGTCCCTGGCAAGCGCCTATCTCCATAGCTGAAGAATTACTGTATCGGGGACTGATTTTCCGCGGCTTTGCTCCCCAGGCTGGTCACCTCACAGCCTTTATCTACGTGCCAGTGGAGCTCCTGGCTTTATTACCGCCACCAGTCGCAGAAGATGTAGCGTTGCTGTCTATAGTCGCTCCGGAAAGCAGCTTTTGGGCCGCCGACGCTTTCTGGCTCGATCTGGTTGCACTCCTGGTCTTTATGCAACAAAATGGCAAGATTGGCCTCACTGAGGGCGGTCATCGCCCCGGGATTGGAGAGTTGGCCGACTTGAATCGCCGTTTGCAAGCTCCTCTGCCCCCCGACCGGTTGAACGGAGAACGGCTATCATTACGCCTTTCGCTTCTCTTCTACATCCTGCACCGCCTGCGATTATGGCGACGAAGCGATGGTGAATGGCGTTTAGGAAAAGGCAAGGTATTGCTCTCCTGGCTTAAGAAAGATAGCACAGTACAGCACTGGTCCATCTGGCGGGCGTGGCGCGATGGCCGCTGGAATGATCTGTGCCACGTTCCCTGGTTAACTTGCCCGGATAAGCAACGGCCGTTGAATATCGCGGCGTCGCGCTATCGGTTTTTGCGTCAACTGGCAGCCTGGGATAGTAGAGGTTGGCACAGGTTAGGGGATGTGCTGGCACTCTTCGCTGAACACGCTGCAGATTTCCTGCGCCCGGACGCGGACTTCGAGACGCCGTTGGCACGCCGGGCAATAGATGGAAAATGGCTGCGCGGCGTAGGCTCCTGGCCAGAGGTAGAAGGAAACTTACTCCGTTTTTTCTTCTTGGGACCTATGGCCTGGTTGGGAGCAGTGCGTCTCTCTCAGCCGCTGCCGGGTTGCTTGGCAATGGTGTCACCCACGACTACCGATGACTTGCTGTGGCAACTCAGCCCGTGGGGGCGAGAGTGGTTAACAGGGGAAATACTGCCTGGGGGAGCGGCCATCGCACCTCAGTTGCAAATTGACGAGCAAGGCGAGATTACGCTATTGCCGGGGGCTACAGCTCGTACCCACTTCCGGGTTGGGCGCTTCAGCCGTTGGTTGGCCAGCGTCCCTACATTTCGCTACCGCATTACCGAGGACCAAATACAACGGGCCCGGCGCCAGGGCTTAAGCGCCTCGCAAATCTCTGGCTTTCTCATTGCTGCCAGTAATGATCATGTGCCCGTGAGCATCCAGCAGATGTTGAAAGGTGTTTCTTAGCCGGTCAAAAGTGGCGCAGCCGCCTGTCCTTTTGTATAGTCAACTGGAGTCTGGCGGAAATCCATTTTGTAACTT
>WFQT01000375.1 GCA_015486895.1 Anaerolineae bacterium | reverse complement strand
CCTTGGCCCGCTCCCGACACACCGGCCGAATGAATTTGGGCTCTTGGGCGCTCTGCGCCGAAGGTGGGCCTGCGCCAACCTCTATGCTGTTTCACTCAGATCACGGTTGACTGAGTACTAGGAACCCCCAAATCATTAGACAGAAGAAATAATCCGTGCCATTTGTGTGTGTGTCACATTTATGGTCATGGCGGCCTTTGCAGGTGTCGGTTTGTCTAGGCGGAGACTTTGCCCTCGTTCTCCTACCCGTTTATAATTTCAGCACGATGGGAAAAGGAACCTGGATCACCGTATCTGGTATTGAAGCACTGGTCACTGTAGGGACCACTGCTTATCTGGTGTACCGGATCAGAAAGCATGAAGGGGAAGTACGCTTGTTCGCCCTGGGCTTTCTGCTCCTCACACTCCGCGCCCTGTTCCACCTGGTAACGCCTCCGGAGGGACTTTACAGGCTGTTCCACGGCTTCTGGGTCCCCGTGCTGGATCAGGCGCTCCTGACTTTGTTCTTCATCCTGGTAGCGTATGCACTCTTATACCCGCTTTTTCCGGCTTACCGCCAGCCGGTGAAGTGGATTCTGGTCGACAACCTGGGCTTTTTGCTGTTTCTCTCCGCCGTAGTGGGTTACGATTACTCCCTGCATTGGCAGCCGAGGATGAAGTTCTTGGCCCACTGGGGCAGCATAGCTTTTGAAACTTACCAACTCTCCTTGCTGCTGCTAATATTGGCGGTCACGATTTACGTCTATCGTAAAGGAAAAGCTCACTCCATCCTGCTGACTGCCATCGCTTTCGCCATCTGGTCCGCTTCCTCGACGGCGCGTCTATGGGCCGGATTAGCTGGAAGCCCTCTTCCATCGGGATGGGGATACATCACCCGCGGCGCCGACCTGCTGGCACTGCTGCTCTTGACTGCCGCCAGCACGCTCCCCGATTCGGCCAAGCAGACTTTCGCCCAGCGGTATTTTGCCGATGCCAGGGCCGCCGTCCGGCGGTTGGAATCACAACTCGCCGAGATGGCTGCCGCTAAAGCGCTGCTGGAAGAACGCCAGCGACTGGCCAGGGAACTGCACGATTCGGTGAGCCAGGCGCTTTTCAGCGTGGAACTGAACCTGAGTACTGCTGAGATGCTTCTGGAACAAGACCCGGAGCAGGCACACAAACTGTTGGATAGGGCGCGCCACACTGCTCACGAAGCCCTCGGCGATTTGCGCGCCCTGATAGCAGACCTGCGCCCCCCTGCGTTGGCAGGAAAATCGATCCTGGCAGCGTTGCGGGCGTTCTCCCACTCCCTGGAAGCATCGGGAATTACCGTGCAAGTGGAAGGTGCCGTGGAACGTCCTTTGTCCCCGGTTGAAGAAGCCGACCTATACCGAATCGCCTACGAATCGATTAACAACGCGGCGAAGCACGCCCAGGCGTCGCTCGTCTCGGTTTCCCTATGGATCGACGTCCCTT
Source organism: Anaerolineae bacterium (assembly GCA_015486895.1). Taxonomy (GTDB): domain Bacteria; phylum Chloroflexota; class Anaerolineae; order JAADDB01; family JAADDB01; genus S014-12. Next base: position 3,750 of record WFQT01000375.1, on the reverse strand, counting down.
CGTTCAGACTGGTGGTATCGGACGACGGCCGCGGTTTCGACGTGGCAAGCCGGAAAGATGGCACATGGGGGCTGGTGGGGATGCGTGAACGGGCCGAACGGTTGGGGGCATCGCTAACAATAGAGTCGGCCCCAGGCCGGGGCACGAAGATCGTGGTGGAAAGGTGAGCGCTCTCTGAGGGGATCATGATACGCATTATCATCGCTGAAGATCATCAAGTGGTTCGTGAAGGATTGCGGATGTTTCTGGACGCTCAGGCGGATATCGAAGTCGTGGGGGAAGCCGCGAACGGCCTAGAAGCGCTGGCGGTAGTGAAAGAAACGCACCCCGATCTCTTGCTACTGGACCTGATCATGCCTGAGATGGATGGCCTGGAGGTACTGAAAGTCATTGGAAAAGAAATGCCGGAGGTGGTGGTGCTGGTGCTCACCAGCGCACTGGACGACCGCATGGTGATACCGGCGGTGCGCGCCGGTGCGGCCGGCTACGTTTTGAAGACAGTCTCCTCCGCGGAATTGGCGGACGCCATCCGCTCTGTGGCAGAAGGCAAACCTGTGCTTCATCCAGAGATCACCAGGATGCTGATGCGTCAGGTCAGACAAGGCCCCGGCGCCATTGGCGGCGAGTCCTTCACCCAGCGGGAGTTAGAAGTGCTCAGCCTCATTGCTCACTACATGACCAACAAGGAAATCGCCGCAGCGCTGGGGATTAGCGAGAAGACCGTTAAGACGCATGTGAGCAATATCCTTTCCAAACTGGGCGTCTCCAGCAGGACGGAGGCCGCCCGCTACGCCAGACAACAGGGCTTGGGGTAAAAATCGGGGGATGCCCGCCTATGTCCCCCGATTCTATGATGTGAAGTTGTAAAACTACTTCGCCAATCCTTTCTTCGGCTCGCTCTTGAAGAGAACGAAAAGCCCCCATGCTGCCAGGAAAGCCACGATGAGAGATACCACCAGCCAGGGACTCCCTATTACAGTGATGCCTTGCGTCTCCCAGTAATTTTTCACTGTCTCACCGAAAGCCATGACCGTGCCGAAGGGAGGCCAGTTCATCAGCGTCCCGGCAAGCGCTAGCAAAGTTACCACAGTCGCTGCGCCAAGCTCTAAACGGTACCGGACCGTCCAGTTCATGCCTTGCCGCAGGTAGCCCTTAATGACCCGCCAGTTAAAGTAGATATGCAATGACACGATGATCAGAAAGATCCAGGAAAAGTTTGTGTGAAGAGCCTCCCATCCACCTTTATCTATGCCCAGGACCTGCCATCCTGAGAAATTTACGTACCGTCCTGGTGGCGTCACATACAGCACCACGCCGGATACCCCCAGTATAAGAACCGTAAGCAACATCGAGAAGACCGCGAAGCTCCTGGTGTAAAAAGCGCTCTTCTTTCTCCTAACTCGTTTTTCTGCCATTTTACTAACCTCCACCTGCAATGATTTCTGGTAGTATGGCTCTCCGAGGAGAGCCATACTGGTAATCGTTCGTTAATGTTATCTGCCAGCCCAGAGCGGCGTTCCGTCATCGGACCGCAGGGTAACGCTGTCGCCTGTGGACTCGTTGGTCACCCGGCCCGGCTCGAACTCGTCCGTGTGGAAGCCTTTCACAGTTACCTCGTCACCAGGATTCAGGTTGATGCGGTTGGCGTCCCAGTACCAGATGGGCCCAAGGCCGATCTCAATTTTGCCGGTGACGGTCTGGACGGTTAATTTATTATCTGCCAGGCTGAGCACCTGTCCACTAACTGTCGTCCATTCTCTGGCCGGAAGGCTGTGGCTTTTACCGGAGCTGCTGCTACGACCTTGCCCTTGTCCAGATTGGCCGTTGCTGCGTCCACTGCCGGTTCTACGTCCTTGACTGTTACCAGGTCCTCCGGCTGTAACGTGTTCCTGGGCGTTGTCCTGGCCCCGGCTGTATCCTTGGTGGTCAGTCGGACTCTGGGCACTGCCTTGGCCGTGTCCGCCGCCGTGGAACTCGGTTCCGACGGCCGTCCTCTCGCCGTTGCGGGCGCTGGTACCGGAGCTGGCGTTGACCACTGCCAGGCCCAAGGCACCCACAAGCACTACGCCTAAACCGACTGCTAAGATTTTCCTCGATATATTCAGTTTCATTTTCGTTTACTCCTTGTTTAACTTTTGTCGCGCACACCAGTGCGGTTTTATAGGTTCGTCATCTGAGCAGAAAGCTCAGCAAAAAGCTAAAGAAGAACAGTCCTCCCATAATGAGAAGCAGACATCCGCATCCACATCCTCCCCAGGGGAACCAGGGGCCTCTGAAAAGTGGCCTTCTGCCCCGAAATATCGGCCCTCTAAAACCTCGACCACCTCTCATTGTCCTGCCTCCTTTAGTTCGATGATCGTGTATTCTTTTTCCATCGAACTGGTTCCAGTATAGCCTGGTTTTGTTTCCAGTACATCGGTCTTGAAGGCTGAATTATGGCGTAGGCTCAGTACACTTTTGGTACCATGGTGGATGGATGCATTGGTAGGCGGCATTCGAGGTGCCTGTGGCGCTGAACAGAATGCCCCTTGAGCCTCGGTCGACCTTCCATCGAAAGAACATTTTTGCTAGGCGAACGCTCGGTTCGGCGGGCGCTGGCGCTCACCTCCAGGCCCGGATTCATCCGGTGCCCTGAAACACGGCAAGTTGGAGATTGCTTCGCCTCTGCGGGGCTCGCAATGACAAGGCCATCATGATGATTTTCGCAAACTGTCAGGTGGCTAACACGGATTACACTAATGGCATTTAATTGTCGCATACAGGCTGCCAGTCAGACAAAGCCGAGTGTTTGGAGCCGCCAGAGGACGGCTTGGCAAGCGTAGGTCCGGCTTTCAACTGCTGATCGTTGCCAGTCTGAGTTGTTACATATAGCCCTTTCAAATTAGCATGGAACAGATTACAGTAGTAATATATGTTGATAACAATAGCTGATACGTTTGCCTACAATAGCTGTTCTGCGGAAAACCAACGAAGGCACTGCCACTTCAATTTTTCGTTTGTCTAGGGGCTAATTGTTTTGATTCTAAAATGCCGGGATCTCACATACAACTATCAGCCGCTTCCAGGAGCACTGCAGCCATATGTCCTTCTCACTAAAAACGCTCTTGCAAAATTGTCTACAAGCTGAAGAAGCATTCCGCCGTGGTGATAGTGCGGATCGCACTGCTTGTTTAGAAATTTTCCGCCGAGCCATTGCCTTGCAGGAAGAGGAAGCATGGTCCGCACTGCTCTCCGTTTACCGGCCGCAAGTGGAATCCTGGTTGCGCCGTCATCCCCGGTTCTACCAATCGAGTGTCTCTTTGCCCGACCTCGTGGATATGGTTTTCTCTCGCTACTGGAAGGCGATGACCCCCGAGCGCTTTGAGCAAAAATCGCCGTGGAGTATTCCGCAGATCATGGCTTATTTGCGCCGCACGACGGAAAGTACGTTGCATGATGCCTGTCGCTTCCAGAAGCCATGGACATATTTAGATGAGCTTTCAACAACCGATAGCCTCGCTGTGGACGAAAAAGTCATTGATCGCATGGAAAAAGAGCGCCTCTGGGCTGCTGTTCAAGCGGAGCTCGAGGACGATTTAGAGCGTACGGCCGTTGAATTAGTTTATCGACAAGGGTTACACCCGCGGGAAGTGGCGCAAGAATTTCCTGATTTATTCCCCGATGGGCGTAGCGTTTATGTCGTTTTGAGCCGCGTCGTGCGCCGGTTACGGCGCCATTTAGCCAATGACCGGCGTTGATAGGCGTTCATAT
>WFQT01000374.1 GCA_015486895.1 Anaerolineae bacterium | reverse complement strand
GTCGTCGCGTCTCCGCGCCAATCTTTTAGTGTCGGCTGGCCCTCCAAGCGGGCGTATACCCGGCTGGGCAAGGCTTGGGCGGTCCGGGCCACGGTGAAATAGCGGGCAACCCGCTGGCACCCGGTCAGCCCCATGGCTCAGCGCTGTGCCGGGTCATTCCAAAGGGCAACCAGGGCCGCGGTCACGCCGTCCAGGTCGCCCGGCGGCAAGGCGGCATCTTAACGTATCGTGGAAATTTGGCCAATAGATGTAGAATTTCTTGATACTAAATTTGACATAACCTGACATACAATTGTAAAATCTTGTGTGGTGTAGAAAACAAAAAAACCTCGCCTGGTTGGCCGACCGGCGAGGTAATGACCGGAGTGGTGCCAGCACCCCGGCAGACTGAAGCATAGCATAAAAGCCCGCCGGAGTCAATCTACTTCGGCGGGCTTTTTATCTTACGGGATATTGTGTTCCAGTGTGCAGACTCTCATTGCGACACATTGGTGGTGCATGTTTACTGGTTGGTGTCGGGAACAACGATGGGCTGGAAGGCATCCTGTGTTGCTTTCCGCTTTTTCTCTCATATGTGGGGTGTTATCCGGAACGTCCCTGTATAATGTGCGCATTAGGGGGGCTTATACGGACACAATCCGGGTAATGTCCTGAGGAAAGTACTTATGCGAATGTTCCCGTGTAAGTATTGTTAGGCCATCGTCGCCCGCCCCTTTGCGTGAATTAGAAAGGAGAAAGTGCAATGAAAGTAAAAAAAGTTCTGAAGATTCTGAAGTATGTTTCTTTACTGATGGCTCTATGTGTAGTGATGGCCCTAGCACTACCGCTCTTGGCAACCCGAGGCTCTCCAGCAGCGCAACAGCCTTTCGCCTCCAGCCGGGTCCTGGTCAAATTCAAGCCCGGAACGAGCCCAGCCGAGAGAGCAGCCCTTCACCAGGCCGAAAGGGGCAAACCTGTTCAGATGGTTCCCGATATCAACGTTGAAGTAGTCAGAGTACCACCAGGGGAAGAGAAAGTAAAAGCGGCCACTTACGCGCGTAGCCCCATCGTGGCCTATGCCGAGCCAGATTACACTACCTACGCCCTGGGAGACCCCAATGATCTCTATTTCTCCAAGCAGTGGGGACTTGACAATGATGGGCAGGCATACAAGGACAGCCAGTCAGGCACCGTGGATGCAGACATTGATGCCCCGGAGGCCTGGGATATCGTCACCGGCACGGCAGAGATTAAGATTGCCATCCTGGACACTGGAATCGACCAGAGTCATGAGGATCTGGCGAGCAAGGTCATCACCAGCACCAACTTCACTGACAGCAGCACTGCTAATGATTTCTACGGCCACGGGACCCACGTGGCTGGCATCGCCGCTGCAGAGGCCAACAACAGCGTAGGAGTGGCTGGGGTTGGCTACAAATCCTCCCTGCTGAACGTCAAGGTGCTCAACGATCAGGGCTCAGGCTACTACTCTTGGATCGCCGGTGGCATCGTGTGGGCAACGGATAACGGTGCCAAAGTGATCAATATGAGCCTAGGTGGAAGTCGCAAATCCCGCACTCTGGAGGACGCCGTCAATTATGCATGGGGCAAGGGCGTAGTTTTGATCGCCGCGGCAGGGAACAGTGACAATCCTAGCCCCACCTATCCGGCTAAATATGAGAACTGCATTGCCGTAGCTGCCACTGACTCCAGTGACCAGAAGGCTAGCTTCTCCAGCTACGGCAGTTGGGTGGATGTGGCCGCCCCAGGGGTAGACATCTATTCCACTTTCCCCACCCATGAGTATGCCATTGGTAAGTCCCTCTACTACGATTATGGTAGTGGCACCTCTATGTCCACACCCTTCGTTTCGGGCCTAGCAGCTTTGGTCTGGGACACTCAGTACGGCACCAGCAACGACGCTGTGCGAGCGCGGATTGAGACGACTGCTGACCCCATCCCCGGCACAGGACAGTACTGGACTTACGGCCGGATCAACGCCTGCAATGCCGTCGGCGGGAGTTGCGGCTATGGGGGCGCAGAACCTACGCCCACCCCCGCACCAAGCGGAACAATGTACGTGGCAGATATAACCTTGGACCTCTCTACTGTACAGAGGGGGCCAAACCTGTGGACCTACACTATAGCAACGGTTACCATCGTTGATCAGGGCAATATTCCCATTGAAGGGGCAACGGTATCTGGCCATTGGAGCGGTGCCACTGATGATAGTGATTCAGGAGTCACAGATGCCTATGGAAAGGTGTCACTTGAATCTGACAAGGTGAAGAACGCGTCCAGTGGGACAGTTTTCACCTTCACGGTTGATGATGTCGCTTCCAGCGGATTGACCTACGACCCCACATTGAATGGTGAAACCAGCAATTCTATTACTGTCCCGTAAAGGACCGAGGAAAAGAGACAGGTGACTTCTACGTATCTGTTGCAAAAGTAGGGGCAAACTCTTGTGGTCGCCCACCTGGGCAGGTACAAGACCCGTGTCGTCTTGGGTGGTGGCTCTGCCACCGCCACCACGCCAAAACTTCCTTTTTTCTCCCCCCTCCTCCCCCGGCGTCGGGAGAGAAGAGGGCTAAAAAGGGCCTCTTTCGGTGGCACGCCTATTGCCGGAACTAACTGTCAAACTCCGATAGGTGGTGCCCCACGAAAAAGGCAAAAGTACAATAAGGGGGTAAAGTAATGGCTAATCTCAAAGACAAATACGATGTAGTAGTTATTGGAGCAGGGATAGGGGGACTGACAAGTGGGGCTTTGCTGGCGAAGGAGGGGCTTGATGTCCTGGTAGCAGAGCAGGGTTCCAAGCCGGGTGGCTATTGCGTTTCCTCTCAGCGCGATGGCTTTACTTTTGACACCGCCGTTGATGCAGTGATGGGATGTGAGAAAGGAGGCCCGATTTATGACACACTGGAGGAGCTCGCGTTAACAAATGATATCGACTTCATCAAGCTGGCTGCAGGTACCAGAATAATCGGTACTGGTTATGATATCTCGGTGACATCAATAGAAGCACTTGCCAACGAGTTAAAGAAGCTGTTCCCTGCTGAAAGCACAAGCATTGATGCTTTCTTAGGAGATTGTAAAGCCCTTGCCCGCGAGATGGAACGACTGATGGAGCCAGCTCCCGACTTACTAGGCCTTACCGGCAAACTCGGGCTTATAGTGAGATTCCTTTTCGGATCCCCTAAGATGAGGAAGTATGGTGGCAAGTCAGCCGGAGAAGTACTAAATACCTTCTTTAAAGAACCCAGATTGAGGGCTATTTTTGGAACTATTCTCCCCTTTGGGCCGGCAGCGATGGCACCTTTGATAATGAACATACTTGGTGGCGAACTCGTTGGCTACTATCCCCGGGGAGGAGCAGGTGCATTAGCGAATGTCTTCACCAAAGGGCTGACAAAGCATGGGGGAGAGTTAGCTCTAAAAACAAGGGTCGCCAGAATCCTGATTAAGAACGGGCAGGCCATCGGCGTGGAACTTGTGGATGGCAGCCGCATTAAGTCTCGCTATGTAGTCTCCAATGCGGACGGCCGGCAGACCTTTCTAAATCTAGTTGGCGAACAGCACTTATCCTCCAAGTTCGTCAGGGAATTGAGAGAAACAAGTCTATCCAGATCTTCTTTTTTGGTATCCCTGGGTGTGGACTTGGACCTTAAAGCCATGGGGTTTGATGGAACAAGTATTGTCTACAACCGTAGTGATGACCTCAATGAAATTTTCAGTACCGACCTTACAAAATGCTATATGACTATCAGGATGCATTCTCTCCGTGACTCTTCACAAGCGCCGGAGGGTATGGCTACTGTGCAGCTCCACACGATGCTCCCTTACGATTATATGGGTAACTGGGGGAGGGAAAAGGATGGCACATTAGGCAGGGAATCTACAGAGATGGAAGAAGCAGTAGCAGGTAAACTTATTGCCTTGGCCGAGGGAATAATCCCTGGCCTTTCGGAGCACATTGTCGTGAAGGACATAATCAGTCCTTTGGCTTTTGAGCGCTACACCCTTAACAGCGAGGGAGCTACCATGGGATGGTTCCCGGCTCCAGGTGGGAAGATGCGCAGCCAGAAAACACCGGTTAAAAACCTCTATCAGGCGGGAGCCTGGACATTCCCTGGCCCGAGCATATATATGGTAGTTCCGTCGGGGAGAAATGCTGCCCAGATAGTTCTAAATGAGGCCCGTAGCTAATCCCAATTTCGACAGTCCGGTTGCACGTATCTGTTGCAAAAGTAGGGGCAAACTCTTGTGGTCGCCCACCTGGGCAGGTACAAGACCTGTCAAGTCCTGAAATATGTTTACAATGAACACATTGTCCCCTGATTACTGCGCGTGCGTTTGGGGCATAGTGCACGACGACAAGGCACCAGTTGCCGGGGCACAGGTGCCGCTTTCTTTTCGCGGCCATAGCATCAGTAGCCAAAGCGGTTGGGGGACCGTGGAAGCAATGCCGTATTACGATCTCAGCGGGCAAGATTTGGGCTTGCAGATGGGCGACCTGTACACGCTGACAGTACGTTATCAGGGAGAAACGGTGAGTCGGCATGTTGTGGCCCGGCCGAATGCCTCCGGCGAACAGCGGGTGGACGTGTGGATGGGTAAGGTAAGCCGCGTCTGGCTGCCGGTGGTGCGGAAATGAGCAGAAAATAGACGTTCAACTTCTGGGAGAAGTTGAACGTCTTGCTTTCTCAAAGAGGGTTCAACGGCCTGTGCTGGCGCTGATCTTTCCGGTAACCGTAAACCACACCCTAACGTAAGGAAGGATACCACCCCAGCGCCCTTTGCTATCCAGCAGGACCGGTT
>WFQT01000373.1 GCA_015486895.1 Anaerolineae bacterium | reverse complement strand
GCCGTTCATGGCGTCTAAGCAGCGTTTGATAAACCATTCCTGGTAGTCCTGTTTGTAAACGGACCAGGTACCACCGAGAATGAGGAGTTCGACTTTTTCGGCGCTGTGGCCAATATTCTCGAACGCTTGAATGCGGTTCGCCGTCTGGGCGTAAGGATCGAATTGATTCATAGCAGCTCGCATAGCTCCCGGTTCATCCGGCAGGTAACTTTTGGGCATGTCCTGGTTTTCCGGACAGAAGATGCAGTGGCCGGGGCATGGATAAGGCTTAGTCAACACGGTGACCGGGGCTACGCCGGAGCTGGTGCGCACCGGCTTTAATTGTAACCGCCGCACCATTTCTCTCTCGTTGGGTAGTTGGCCGGTCGCGACCAGGGCGCGGTAGGCTTGTAGTAGTTGGCCTTTGCCCGGGACCGGGCGACCTTCTGTTTTGGCCCAGCGCTTGGTGATTTGCTCCAGAGTGGTCTGGTTAAATGGGTTCGCTGCCCGGATCTGTCGCAAAAGGGGTAGAACAAGCCACGCTTTTTCTGTTGTCGACTGGAGTTCTGCTTCCTGCTTAGCTATTTTTGTCATTTGCTGGTATCTGAGGCGTCAGGTTATAATCGCCTTGCTTGTTCTTGGCTGCCTAAATGGCACTTGATTGATATTATTCTTTGCAGGTGGAAAATCTGCCTGCCGTGTTGGTATTTCCTAAGTTAGTCGAGCCAGAACCAAAGAGGTAACCACAGAGTTACACAGATTACACTGATTCTGGACTCTGGAGTTTTTATTTCAGCCACAGAAGAGCACAGAATTCCACGGATTTGGTCCGAAAAGCAAGAGAAAATCCGTGTTAGCCAGTGGAATCTGTGGTCCATTTTCTTGCACCGCGTACAAGAATTTCACTGGTAAGGTACTTATGAAGCCGGAACTTATCGCTCGTCTATTGAGCTTAAACCGACAGTTCTACTTTGACTTTGCCGAGCCGTTCGCGGCGACGCGCACGCCGCGCCAGCCGGGCCTGGAGCGCATTTTACCGTACTTTCCGAAATTCTGCACGCTGTTGGATGTAGGGTGTGGTAATGGCCGCTTAGCGCTTTGGCTGGAGCAAAAGTCGCGGAGATTGAATTACCTGGGCGTTGATTCCAGCCCGGCATTGCTGGCTCATGCTCGTTCGCAAACGGCCACTTTGCAGCATGTCGCGGCGATGTATATGATGACCGATGTCATTCGTCCCGGATGGCACGGCCTCTTTGGCTTAAAACGGTTTTCGGTGATTACATTGTTAGCAGTTTTGCATCACATTCCGGGCCGCGAACAACGAAAGCAGTTGCTGCAAGAGCTGGCTGCCTTACTGTCGCCCGGCGGTGTTTTGATCCTGACTACCTGGCAGTTTCTCAGCAGCCCGCGGCTGCGCCGTAAGATCGTGCCTTGGGAGCGGGTTGGAATCCCAGCCGGGGAAGTGGAAGCTGGTGATTTCCTGTTGGACTGGAGACAGGGCGGCATCGGCTATCGTTACTGCCATTTCGTGGATGAAGCGGAGTTGAGTGAACTGGCCTGGGGGGCTGGCTTGATTTTGAAGGAAACATTCTATGCCGACGGGAAAGAGGGGAACCTTAACCTTTATGGAGTTTTACGCCGCCGGGGAAGTGGGGCATAATTGCTTGAAGCAGATCTATGGGAGTCTAATTGCTGATTGCTTACCATACGTTTTGTTAGGAGTTGCCATGATCGTTTGTGCTCACTACATAGTGATGAGAATAGGCATTGTGACGCCTGATCACGGATCAGGCGCATGGCATTTTGCTCAATCTTTGATGTGGAGGTTACGATAAGCTTGTTGGTGAATCAGCGGCAATCTGCGTGCATCAGCGTTACACTTGCACCGCGCCGCACGCAGTGCGGTGCAAGTGTCTGCGTCCTATTTTTGGGGCAGATTGTCATTAGGGCCTAGGGCCCAAAGGGACACTATTGGGGCGTCGTTTTCTGTTTTGACAAAATAGTTGACTTTGTGCTATGATAAACAATATTACTACATAGAAGGCAAATCTACATTGAACGGACTGACAATGAACGTCAGAAAGCAGCAAGTCATGATTCATTTCGGCGTTAGGCCGGACTTCTTTTCTGCTTTTCCTCGCGACGATCAATACGATTCATTTTGGTATTCCTCGAAGATTCTCATGGGACGGAGGTATGGTTTATGGGGAAATTGTTGGAGGTAAAGGGACTGAAAACTCAGTTCTTTACCCAAGATGGCATTGTCAATGCTGTCAATGGGATTTCTTATACCTTAAATGATGGAGAGACGTTGGCCATTGTCGGTGAGAGTGGCTCCGGCAAGAGTGTTAGCGTTCTTTCTGTTATGCGACTTATTCCCTCTCCTCCCGGTAAAATTGTTGCCGGGGAAGTAATTTTCGAGGGACAGGACTTGTTGCAGCTTTCGGAATCGGAAATGCGTCGTGTTCGTGGCAATCGTATTGCCATGGTCTTTCAAGATCCAATGACTTCCCTTAATCCGGTTTTGACCATCTTTCAGCAAATTGGGGAAGCGTTGCAATTGCATTTGGGCATGAATAAAGCACAGGCTCATAAGCGAGCGGTTGAATTGTTGGAATTAGTAGGTATTCCTGGCGCTGAAAACCGCTTGCATGATTACCCGCATCAGTTCTCTGGTGGTATGCGGCAGCGGGTGATGATTGCTATGGGCCTTTCCTGTAATCCGAGATTGCTCATTGCCGACGAGCCAACCACTGCGTTGGATGTAACTATTCAGGCCCAAATCGTAGAGTTGGTGAAGCGTCTTAAAAAAGAAATCGGCATGTCGGTCATTTGGATTACCCACGACTTAGGCGTGGTGGCTGGTATAGCAGAACGGGTCATCGTTATGTATGCCGGTGGCATCGTGGAAGAGGCGGAAGTTCATGAACTATACGGCAATCCCCTTCACCCTTACACTTTAGGATTGCTGCAATCGATCCCGCGTATGGACAGGAAGCGTAAAGAACGGTTGGATCCCATTGAAGGCTTACCTCCTGATCTCATTAACTTGCCACCTGGTTGTCCTTTTGCCCCTCGCTGCAAGTACCGTATTGACCGCTGTACCGAAGAGAGACCAGAGCTCCGAGAGGTCGCTCCTGGACACAAGATTGCCTGTTGGGTGGATGTCCGTGAGGGGATGGTGTCATGACTAATAGTGCACAAAACGGCATTTTGTTGGAAGTTAAGGGGTTGAAGATGCACTTCCCCATTACCAAGGGACTTCTCATCCAGCGGACGGTAGGGGCTGTTAAGGCAGTTGATGGATTGAACTTCTTCATTCGGAGGGGAGAAACATTGGGACTGGTGGGAGAAAGCGGTTGCGGTAAGTCTACCACCGGCAGGGCTATTTTGCAGCTCTATAAACCTACTGCTGGTCATGTCATCTTTGAAGGTCAGG
>WFQT01000372.1 GCA_015486895.1 Anaerolineae bacterium | reverse complement strand
TTCCCAGTATAGCGGCTGAGATAGACCGAGTTAGACGCCGGGCAGAGAGAAATACAAACACCAGAGCTATGGCCGCAAAGACCGCTGAGGCAAAATTCGCTCGCCAGGCCACGCTCCTAATCGGCATCTTGGTGAATGGATGTGCCAAGACAACCCAAAGGGGATGCCAAAAGACCACTGTCCCAGATCGAATGTCACCTACTTGACCTAGGAAGGCCATGGTTTGGAAGGTAGCAAAGTCCCCTCCGCCCCATAGCAATCCTGGCGCCAGTGTAAAAGTGTAGAGTATCATGGCTGCGATAAAAACCACTGGTACTAGTAGGTAACGTAGTTTTCTGTCGTATATGTTTGTCTGTAACACTCTTGTCCTGACGTCCGGTTCTTGCACAAGTCACCTGCCATTTTGATGTAATGGATGTTCCAGCACCCTGCAAATCCTCCGGCGATTGAAGCACCACGCACTGCCCAGTTCCAGCTGATCTTTCAAGGACTCGGGAAGCGACCTCACGTGCCGGCCGATGCCGGGGAACTGGGACGTAGCAGTGCGGGCACCAAAGACAAAGTGCTCGCTTAATTCCATATATGCCCGAGCCATTCTCTCAGGAATGTCACGCGGCGGATAGTTAAGTCACGCCAAGTTGGCGGTCTCTGGGCAGTGACTAGGTCGAAGCGATACTCGAGGAAGAGCAAGAAATTCCAGACTAATAGCATCCCTCCGAAAGTGTAGACTACTGACCAAGACCAGCGGCGCACAGTCCACTCGATGAGATGAGCCAGCCCCAATGCAAATATTGGTGTACACACAATGAACATGCGTCCGCCAAATGCATCTCCTTGCTGCCAGTTTGACCAGCTACTGATAACATACCATTGTATAAGAAAGCCAATAAGGCAAGCCAAGCTGACAGAGCGGTTCCTGCGATAGGCAAAAATAAGACCAATAACACTCAGAAGGAAGACAGGGTGCCAAATGAATAGTCCCCGATATGCCGAGAACAACACTTTGAATAGTTTGGGGTTGGTCCAGGAAAAAGTGCCGCCGCTATACGAATAGCCACTGTGAAGGAAGCTACCATAGAGAGCATGCCACACAAAAAGTTGTGGTGAGAACACTACTAGCGCAGAGGCCGCAGCAATCAAACCACCCTCCGCCAACTTTCGCCACTGGTATAGCCCTTGGATGATATCTGCGACAAATGGAAGCAAAAGAAATAGGCCATCCTGGGGTCGCACTAGAGCCATGCCGCCAGCGATGGCTCCTAGCAATGCGGGTTTGCGTGCGGACTGTTCATTAGCGAGATGGGCCCAAGCTAGAAAGAATATTGCACTCATAAAAGCTGACGTTGTGTGAGACATGTATGGCTCGGCTGTCATGTAATAGATCAGGTTACCTGCTGTAGCGATCAACACAACAGAAGTCCACCCAGAACGCTCGGAGACAAAGAGACGTACAAAATCATAGCTAAGGATGATGGCGAAAACTCCGTAGAGAATGCTGCCAGATAGCACAAAGGATTGGTACCAGTACCCCATCCCGTCTGTCAGGATATGCACGCCAGGAATCAGGTTTAGAATGAGGGCAAGAACATGGGCAAGCAGAAAGAAAGGCATCCATAGTAGAGCTGGACCGATAGACCATTGGTTCTTAGGTAAGCCCCGCGGTGTCATATCTTTAAGGACATTTGCCAAATGCTCTGTATCATATGAGTAAAAATAGGCATACTCATCAGTGAAATTGAGGTCACCGTCGAGCAGGAGGGAAGGCAGGTATGCGTAATAGCCGACACCATCGGAGCCGATTAGTTGGTTATCTACTCTAGGCAGGGGAATTGAGAGCCAAAATGCAAATAGGCAGACGATGCCGATTGATAAAAAGATGTAGAGCGGTTGAATAGACTTATTATCCGACATTAGTCTTCTGAACAATCTCCCGTACTTGACATTAGTAATTTTCTGCAGCAGATGTACTTTTCAGGCGGTGCAAAACAGCCTATGAAGACACTACCTTGTCTTCTACATTCATACGTTCACTTGATCGAAAATCTATTGTGAGAGTCCCAAGTTCGGATGATTGCAGCAATTTTATCCGCAGCTCGCCCATCGCCGAAAACAGGGGGCGGAGTGACCCTAGGTACAAAAGTGTGGGCGAAGTGCAGAATTTTCTCTACATCCGCGCCTACCAGTACATTCCAACCCGCATTTACCGTCTCTACCCATTCAGTTTCTTCCCGCAAAGTGATGCAAGGAACAGCGAAGAAGTAAGCTTCTTTTTGAATGCCTCCCGAATCGGTGAGAATAAGCCGAGCATTTTGCTCTAGCATGAGCATGTCCAGATAGCCCACCGGGTCCAAGAGGTGAACGTCTCGCTGGGCCAGATAGCCCGGGGACAGGTTAAGAAGAGATAGTCTTTGGCGAGTGCGAGGGTGAGTAGGAAAGATCACTGGAGCATCCAAACGCATAAAAGCCTCAACCAGAGCTCGTAGCCGCTGCGGGTCATCGGTGTTGCGAGGACGATGCACCGTAGCCAGCAGATAGCTGCCCCGAGTCAGCCCCAGTCGCTGCAAGATGGTGGAACGGTCCCGGGCTTGCTCACTAAAGATCCGCACAGCGTCGTACATGACGTCGCCAGTAAGGTAAACGCCCTTCTTGATTCCTTCTCGTGTCAAGTTCTCTACAGCGGTGGCTGTGGGACAGAAAAACAAGTCCGCACAGTGGTCGGTGAGGACCCTGTTATGTTCTTCAGGCATCTGCCGGTTGAAGGAGCGCAAACCTGCCTCTACATGGGCTACCGGGATGTGCAGTTTGACCGCGGCCAGAGCTGCGGCCAGAGTAGAGTTGGTATCACCATATACCAATACCATGTCTGGCTTCTCTTTCAATATGATCTCTTCCAAGCGGATAAGCATCTCTCCAGTCTGCCGACCATGGGTGGACGAGCCCACGCCCAAGTTCACATGGGGCCGGGGGATGCCCAATTCATCAAAGAAGATTTGGGACATATTGACATCATAATGCTGGCCAGTGTGGACCAGGAATTCTCGGACGCTTGCGGCTTCCAAGGCCCGGCTGACTGGCACGGATTTGATGAATTGAGGCCGAGCTCCGACCACGGTGATCACCTTCATAGAGCAGCCTCAATCATAGCAATTTCCTTATCAATGCGTTCCTCCCAGGTGAGAAGCATGGTGCCTGCACGCTGGGCGGCTTCCTGGCCCAGCCGACGGCGCAAGGAAGTGTCCTGCACTAAGCACAACAGCGTTTGAGCAATGCGGTCTAACTGATCGGGTGGGATGAGAAAACCGTTTTCGCCATGGTGAACCACATCCGCGGTGTGGCCGTTGTCCAGCGCTACCACAGGCAGACCGCAGAGCATAGCCTCCAGGGTGCTGTTGCCGATATTGGCATAATCGTAGAACGCGGTGAAAATGTCGGCTGCATGGAAGTAGACAGGGAGCTTTTCCCGAGCCACGAAGCCGTCGAACCGCACGGAGTGCGCGATACCCAGTTCCTGAGACAGAGACTCCAATTGGGACCGTAAAGGGCCGTCCCCCAGGATAACCGTAAAAGTCTCGGGGTACTGAGAAAGGATGACAGGGAGCGCCTGCAACAGGCGTTCAGGGTGCTTCCAGTTCACCAATTGCGAAACCCACAAAAGGATAGGAGCGTTCAGGGGGAGTTCAAGCATCTTTCGTGCCTCTTCCCGGCTTGGACCCTGCTGGAAAATAGACTTATCGATGCCGTTACGTAAAAGCCAGATGCGTTCCCGGGGGATACCCAGGTAATCGTGAATATCTGTTGTAGAAATGGTACCGTCGTCAGTCACAATGATGGCTTGGGAAGGGAGCTTAAAAGCCAAGAGTTCATCGAAACGGACAATATAGAGCTTGATGGGCGAGTCGATCCATTGCATAATGGGGCTACCCATGATGCGGGCGAAGAATGGGATCCGGTTCTTCCGAGCCACCCACCAAGCCGGAGGGATGCCGAGATTGTTGATGCCATAAAGGAACGTGGGTGGGTGAGCTAGGGCAATCTCACCTGCTCGTTGCGCTGCCCCCCACACGAAGCTAAGCCAGAACAAACGAAAAGAAAGATGCCGCCGCCCTGTGTTTTGATCACGAGAAATCTGGGTGAGAAACGAATTGAACGCATCGAATTTCCCTGCGCCCGGCGCGACAGCAGGGTGAAAATAATGGATGTGTAGGCCTTCCCATACATCCTCGTACAGGCCCAGACGATTAGTCGCGGTGACCACATGCACCTGATACCCTGCGCGCTGAAATCCCTCCAGGATGGCATACACGGTGCGTTTGCCCCGCCATGGGCCCCCTTCCCAAATAAAGGGAGTAATAACTAGGACACTTTTCATGAATTTAGCAACTGAGTATAAATATCAAGGAGTTTGCGCATTTCTGTTTCTGCGTTCAATTCTCTGGCGGCTTGCAAAGAACGCCGCTTCATGGAGTCAATGTCAGTCGAGGAGAGAGCGTTGAGCTTGTGGGCCAAGCTAGCAGGCTCGAAATCTTCTGCCACAATGCCTATCCCATACTTTTCCACCAGAGCGGCCATGGCAGGAGAAGGACCGATAGCCACTGCTAACCCCGCCATGATGAAATCGAAGAATTTGTTGGGCAGGGCCATCGATTGGTTGTAGTTGGCCGGGTTCAGCAAATAAATACCGATGTCGTACTCACTTATGACGGAGCTGATGCCATCAGGAGGGACAGGAGGCCGAAAATATATGCGGTCAGGGACGAGCGTAGCAGCAACGTGCTTAAGCCTATCCATGTAGCCGGGTGTGCCAGGGAGAAGCATAAAATCCAAGGTAAATCGCTCATCAGTCAGAGCTAATGTATGAATCATACTCTCCAGCCGTCGCTCTTTCATGGCTGCACCATGATGAATGAGCCGGACGTGTTTGGGATCAGTGGAATGGAAGGGCAGGCTTTGATAGGGCGGAACATTGCGGATGACCCCCACATCAATAATTCCGAATTCATCCTCATATCTCCTGGCGATGTGCGGCTCTACGGTGATTATGGCGTCAGCCTGAAGGACATAGGTGCGGATAATGGAGTTATAGAAGGGCTGCGCCAGGATGCGCCAGATCATGGAATCTGCACGCTGCTCCGGAGAATACTCGTGAGCGTCGAAAAGGACTTTAGCACCAATACGCTTGGCGGCTTCGATGGCGATGGGTAGGGCAATGGCTTCGTTAGCATGGATGAGATTGGGTTTAGAATCAATTACGGCTTGGAGGGCTTGATGGTGATCAGGTTTAGCCCAATACCATTTTTCAAACAACTTAGGAGTTATACGACCACCTATCATTCGGATGACCTGCATAGCACGTTCCGCGGGGGATAGAACCACTCGCTGCACTGGGTGCATGCTTACGTTGGGGCGGTCTTTGTCCAAATGTCCCCAACCCACCACGGTCACCTCGTAGCCCGCGCGGGCCGCAAAATCTATCTGCCGCAGCACACGACTATCCTGATGGATAGAGGAAAGGGAGAGAATACAAAGTTTAGGGCGGGACATAGAGATACCTCTCGCAAGAATTGACGATAGACCTTCACCTGTGGCCGCCAATTGTGATTCGGTTTAAGGTGACCCCGAGGGCATTCCCGTCTACCAGTCCAGCATAGCGCCAAGCCGCCTGACCGGAGCAACAAACGCCTATCTTAGTCTGAGAATCGCGAGGCAGCCCCCGACATTATCATCTCCTTGCATTTATCTTACGCTGGCTCCTGTGCTCAGAAGCCTATCTGTAGCTTGCCTTATATTATTGAGCGAGTCTCGCTTGAAAAACAAATCTGTCTGAATTTGGGGTGTTGTTTCACTACGCACTCCCTCTACCAGATCCGCTGGCGAAGTCACAACCTGAGCAACGTGGTCTTTGATTAAGCATTTCATGTATTCAATGCCGGGTAGGTTTAGCAAGATGGTTTTCAAACCAAAATTCAGACCCTCAAAAATTGCTGTCGAATTGACGCCTACTTGAACCTTCGATTCAGCAAACAATTGGTAAAGTGGTATGCTATCATCATCTATAACCCGAACATCTGCTTGTACAAGCCACG
>WFQT01000371.1 GCA_015486895.1 Anaerolineae bacterium | reverse complement strand
TCATGAGCCAGCAACGTCGAAGCATTATCGTCATCAGCGATTTGCACTTAGGAGCCGGTTTTGACGGCCCCGGTGGCAACACTTTAGAAGACTTCACCAGCGATCCGGAATTCGCCAACTGGATACAAACACTTGTCGCTGAGAGCAACGGACAACGTCAAGAAATGCACCTCATCATCAACGGCGATTTCTTGGAAATGCTCCAGGTGCCGGCGCTGCCTGACTATTCCCCGTGGATAATTTACCCGGCATCCGTATACGAGGACAACCGCGAAGACAACGCTAAACAGAAGTTAAGCCACATCATGCAGGGACATGAAGGCGTTTTCATAGCCTTGAAGGACTTCCTTCACCCCGACCCACCCCAACGTACCCTCACAGTGCTCAAAGGCAATCACGATCCAGAGTGGTATTGGCCAGGCATGCAAGAATTGCTCCGGCAACGGCTCAATGCCATAGACCAACGCGCTGACTGCTTACACTTTGAGCCGGTTGCGTTCCAGAGCGAGGGGCTATACGTGGAGCACGGCAACCAGTACTGCGAACGGGTAGACCGCTTTACCGATTTTGCCCATCCCTTAGACCCCAACGATCCCACCTGTCTGGAGCTACCTCCCGGCTCCCGCTTCGTGGCCGAGTATTTCAACAACATCGAATCCCACTACTTTTGGGTTGATGGCGTGCATCCGGTAGTAAACCTGATATGGTACGGACTGCGCTATGACTTTCCGTTTGCCATGGAGGCGTTGCTAAAATTGTTGGCGGTAGCACCTGTTATACTTTTGCCAAAAAAGACCCCATCTGACGGCGTTACAGCCGGTCCCGAGGCATGGGTTGCCGGCTGGCAACGTTTGGATAAAGCGAATCTAAGCGCACAAGGCAAGCAATATCAGACCGATGCCGCTTTTCGAGCTGCTTTCAACCGCCGCCTATGGGATACCATGGTCGCTGCCGGGTTGGTAGCCCCCTCTGATCGGCGTGCCGCGGACTTCGATGATCCTATTGCCGTGGCTAAAGCCATCGAGGAAAGCAGCGACGAGGGGTTACTACAGAGGGCACGCGAGTTGGCACAGGGGGGACAGGTCAAAGTGGTAGTCTTCGGCCATACGCACAAACCTTTGCTACGGACGTTGTCCGACGGCACTATCTACGCCAACAGCGGCACCTGGATCTGGCGGGGCGATTTCAGCAGCGCGGACGAGGCAACGTGGCACGATCTCTTCCAGCACCCGGAGCGCTACGCTTCCCAACGCCACCTCACTTACGTGCGGATAGATGAGACTGACGGCAAACTACATGCTGAATTACGGACAGTCAACGGCGAGAACACACCACCGAAACCGGCGCCGCCGGAAGAACCGGAAGAGCGCCCTGGTTGTTTAGGCTTCATAGGGCGCGTGCTGGGGAGGAAATGAGAGCGCCCCCGGCAGGATTCGAACCTGCGACACATGGTTTAGGAAACCACTGCTCTCTCCTCTGAGCTACGGGGGCAGAAAGCAAGGAAAAGTCTAACATAAGCTATATGAATACGCAAACAACCTCGCGGATTTTTCCCTGCGAAGTTGCCAGAAGGAAAGGAGTGACGAACATGAATCGCATCGCTGTCTTAAGTAGTGGCGGGGATGGGCCCGGCTTTAACCCCTGCATCCGGGCCGTTGTACGGCGGGCTTTGAGCTACGGTATGGAAGTCTATGGGGTAGAACGGGGATACGCAGGGCTAATCCAGGGGCGTTTTCTTCCCCTCACCGCCCGTTCTGTTGGTGGTATCATGGGCCGGGGCGGCACTTTCTTAGGAACAGCCCGCTCCGAAGAATTCAAAACACCTCGCGGCCAAAGAGAAGCGATCCGCAACCTGAACGTAAATAGCATTGAAGGATTAGTCGTTATCGGTGGAGACGGTTCCTTTCGCGGCGCTCAGATATTGCAAGACAAAGGCATAAAAGTAATTGGCATCCCCGGCACCATTGACAACGACATTCCATTCGCCGATATGAGCATCGGCGTGGACACGGCACTGAACACTGCTTTAGACGCCATCGACAAAATCAAAGATACCGCCTCCTCACACCACCGCGCTTTCATCATTGAAGTGATGGGGCATCTGTCCGGCTATTTGGCGCTGGCATCCGGCCTCGCCGGTGGTGCCGAAGTAATCTTAGTGCCGGAAATTGAAACCAAGCCAGAAGAAATTGTGGCAAAGCTGCAAGACAGCTACACTCGCGGCAAAGCGCATTTCATCATCGTTGCGGCGGAAGGGTGGAAGCCGGGCACTAACGCCTTAGCGACTTACCTCCGAGAAAGGCAAGAAGAATTGGGATTCCCGGTGCGGGTCACCGTTTTAGGCTATGTGCAACGGGGTGGTTCTCCTTCCGCTTTCGACCGTATTCTGGCCACACGCCTGGGGGCTGCTGCCGTGGATTTACTACACGAAGGCAAAAACGGCGTCATGGTCGGGCTGGTAGGCAATCAAGTCAAAGCAACGCCTCTGTCCGAAGTTATCAGCCAGAAGAAAAAGATCGATATGGAGCTTTACCAGTTGGCAGAAGTATTGCAAAAATAAAGTTGGTGGCTTATCACGAGTCGCTAATGTCAACACAATAGTTACATGAGGTCTAAATATGGCATACGTCGACATCAATGGAGAGCGGATCGCTTACACACGTAAAGCGGCAGCGAAAAACGAAGAGCGACTAACGTTATTGCTGGTTCACGGGGCCGGCGGCAGCCAGTTGCACTGGCCCACACAGTTGCGATATGACACAAATCTAGATGTGATAGCGGTCGACCTCCCTGGTCACGGCCGCTCCAGCGGCCAAGGGCGCCAGAGTATTGCCGCTTATACCAATTTCATCATATCCTTCGCCGGGGCGATAGGATTAGCGCCTTTCATCTTAGCCGGACATTCCATGGGCGGCGCCATTGCCCAGGAAACGGCATTGCGTGCGCCGGAGCGGCTGCGGGGTCTGATCCTGGTGGACACGGGAGCCAGTTTACCGGTCAATCCAGCGCTACTGCAAGGTCTGCAAGAAGACTACGAAACCACCATCCGAAGGGTGGCAAGATGGTCATACCGGCGGGATATTGCGCCGGAAGAATTGGAAACGTACATCCAGGGCATGCTAAACGTCCCGGCACAAACAGTTTACGACGATTTCGCCGCCTGTGATCGCTGGTCTCGTCTGGAAGATGTCGCCCGGATTCGATTGCCAACGTTAGTGCTATGCGGGCAAGAAGATCGCATGACACCGGTGAAGTACAGTCAGTACTTAGCAACACAAATCCCCGCTGCCTGGTTAAAGATCATTCCCGGCGGCGGCCACATGGTTGCGTTAGAACAGCCGCAAAAAGTAGTTTCCGCAGTCCTCGACTTCGTCAGCAGCCTGACGTAAGCCTAGTACTCAGTCAACCGTGATCTGAGTGAAACAGCATAGAGGTTGGCGCAGGCTCACCTTCGGCGCAGAGCGCCCAAGAGCCCGAATTCATTCGGCCGGTGTGTCGGGAGCCGGCCAAGGTCACCGATTGAAATCGGGCTCTGG
>WFQT01000370.1 GCA_015486895.1 Anaerolineae bacterium | reverse complement strand
CACCGGTGCAGACGTCTCAATGCCGAGAGTCATTCGTGCCAAACGTTTATCTATGAGTCCATAGACACCCAAAGGCAACCCATTGGGTATCACTTCCACACGATGTCCCCTCCATAAGCCACGTATTGCTTCTTGAGCCATCCAACGCGATGGACATACGGCAACAAGATTTGGATACTTGGCAAAAAGCTGTTCACGACGCCGCCAAGCCCCCATAATACGATTTGGAGATAGAGCGGGATATTCGGTGGACGTCGGACAAGTTGCATCACATCCTTGAACGAATTTTCGGCAGTCATAGTTATAAGCACAACGGCCGGTAAAACTCCACATGTCGTGTAACGTCCACACAGTAGGAGCATGACGGGCACAGATTGCAAGCAAATCTGGTGACCAACGAGCACCATGCAAGTTGTGCACGTTGATTATGTCGGGATGCAATTTCATGAGAAGATGCTGAAGCCGTTGTCGAACTAACAATGGAATCTTCAGTGCCCGTGTGGCCCATGGATGTCCCTGTCTATCTGGATAACCGACTATCCGAGTAACTCGAACGCCTGTCCATATCAAAGCCTCTGCCAAACGGCTGGCCGCAATTGCAGCACCTCCAGAAGTTTCCGCATCTGAAAGCATTACAACGTGCATGGGTTAGATATCTTGCCACACATATAAATACAGCCGAAATTTGCGATCACAACCTGCGCAGAATGGCATTGTTTCACCCTCTCCCGAAAGGTCGGAGACATGGCAGGCACAGTTATTGAATGTATGATAGAAATCGTAGTCAGCTAAAGTAGCCAGCATCTCAGATAGCCACATTCGATCCCTTCTCAACCAACTATGAATCTCGCAAATCATACGATGCACCAACTTGATCTTCTCCACCTCATATAGATACTAGGCCACCTCATATACGGCTCTTTCGATATCAAACTTCAATAGATCAACAATATCTGTAATCCAGCCTGCCAAGCACACGACACCTGCTAATTTACCCCCATTTCTGTCCATCCACTCTCCCATTGCCCGCCCTATTATGTTTATTATAAAAGTGAATTCTATTCTACCAGTCTTGTTCCATCCCATCACTATGCCAACGTCTCGTATTCTAGCTATGCTAACGCCTGGCAGACACTCATCCCTTTTCCATAATATCCAGATACACATAAGCGTGGCTTAGCAAGAACTATATGCGGAGCCGATTCTCTCAGAATTTATTTCGTAACAAGTCGTCTTCCCCCAGCAACAATGCCACTCACGGCCGCTTGTCCAGCATCCGACTCATCTTGCTTATTAGGCGACGGTAAAACGACCTGATACCAAAAACCCTTTGGCTCGTATATGCATCAGCCTGTTTATGCCTTATCACGAAAGCCGGATGCCTCAACAAAAAAGTCATCGGCATCGTCGGTATGTTTGCCAACCTGAAATCATCAGAAATTGTGTGCGTTGCATTTTCTGAGAATCCAATATTCGACACTAAATTCACAGAGGGAACGATGCTGAGACCATTCTGAGCAAGCAACATAAGAACCCACTGATAGGCCCATGTATCTATTTCGCCATTGAATACACGTTCAAATATCTTTTCCCAAAACCTCACCTCGCGCTTACTATCAAATATACTCTCTAACCAGTTATTGTCCCTTATCTCAGGCCAAAGAGGAATATCGGGATCGAACAATTCCATAGATCTTCTCCAGGTAGCCCATCCCCAGCAATGAAAGTAACGGGAGAAATAATAACTGTACTTGGTAGTATTCCTACCCCCCTGGAAATTATTACCAGATATCGACAATATTCGCGTATCGTCTTTATACCTCCAAAGCAACTCTTCAGCAAACCGAAAGAAGGTTTGATCAGGCAGACAATCATCCTCCAAAATGATAGCTTGCTCGATATGCTCAAAAGCCCACTTTAATCCGCTCGGCACTCTATTTTTCAACCCAAGGTTAGTATCTGCATAGTTTGTCAATATTTCACAGTCCCAGTCGACCTGTTCAATAATAGCCCGCGTCTCAGCACATTTTTGCACCTCATCCGGGAGATTCGGTTTTGGCCCATCTGCGACCACTAACAACTTTGGCGGCTTTGCCTTGGCTATCTCCCTGAAAACACGGGCGGTCGTATCGGGACGTTTGTAGATCAGAAAGACAATAGGAGTGCGGAGCTTATACCCAGACACTATATTCTCTCCAACAGATGCAATCATATCCGTTACAATGCCAACGCATGTTTCTTTACAGCCTTCCTGTGCAAATCCAATAGCTTCTCATACTGCGCTTCTCTGTTAAACTTTTCTTGCACCATCAACAAATTACGGCGTCCCATTGTTTCTGAGAGTGCCTGATCTTTGATCAGCTTCGTAATGCTATTGGCGAATCCGTCAATATCATCTGCATTGCACACAAATCCGTTGAAACCATCCGAAATAATTTCGGGGATTCCTCCTACATTAGAAACCACACAAGGTAAACCAAAGGACATAGCCTCTATCACAGAGATACCTTGGCTTTCTATCAGACTAGGCTGGAAGTACACCGTTGCATTTTTGTAGAACCTTTCTATTTCCTCCAAATGGCCTACAAATTTGACATTGTCGCCAAGTCCGTGCTCAAGCACTATACGCCTCATTTCCTCCAGCATACTTCCGCCCCCAACCCAAACAAACTTCACGCGACCGCCGAACGCAGAAATAACTTTCTCTGCTACTTCCAGCCACAAAACAGGATTTTTATAATCAACCACATGACCAACTGTCAACACCGTGTTACCGATAGAGGTCTTAGGCTGTCGGACGATAGGCGCTTTATCACCCACACCAATGAACCGGCTGCCACATTGATGTGATGGTTTAGGGCGATATCGGCGTTGTAGAGGACATTGTACATGTCCAGTGCCCACGCCTCGCCGTGGTACCAGGCACGCAGCGGTGATTCCCGATTGAGTGAATCCACACCATAGCCCCAGACATCAAAAGGATGAGATTCGCAAACTGCCTCAAGAAACTGAATACGCTCCGAGTGGGAAGCAGACAAACTGCCCACAAATACTACTGGATAGCGTTTCTTTTTCTCCTTCAAGTGTACCAGTACTCTTGGCTCAAATCCCAGGTTGAAGTGTTCACTGGTCAGCCCATCTTGCCGGAACCGTTCGACAAAATGCGGGAAGGAAGACAAGACCAGATCATATTCACTGAAATCCGCATACGGTGCTATCGGACAGGCAATCTGTCCTGTGCTCAGCCTGACATAGGGCCTGACTTCCCGCAAGAAAGTTGGACTGGTACCGTTCATGTCCTGAATGTGCAGCACATCGGGACGATAGTGCTTCACCTGGGCAGCCAGGATCGGATAGAACCAATGTGGTGCAACGCGCTGCGGCCAGGGGATGAATCCCTTCCGCATACGCACAGTCCATCTGGCTTCACCCAGCTTGATCCCGTGCTCCCTGCCCCACTGCCGCTGAAGCGGCTCGTAGTTGGCTATGACTTCTGTGGCTTCATGGCCCAGCTTCTGCAGGTTGGATGAGTAGAAATCAGCCGTGCCGAAGCACTGATCCATGAGGGCGCGCCACTGGTCGGAGTACGGGCGGTGTGCCAAGTCAGGGTGCTGCGCATAGAAGGAGCGCAGGAAGGCGGCGTAGTAGGTGTCAAGGATGAGAAACTGCACGGTTCATTTCCCACTGAACTGGTATCTACCCGCACCTGCATCGCTCCTCATAGGGCTGTTTCTCCAGCCCTGGGTGCTGGGCGTAGAGCCAGAGCAGGAAGGGTAATCAGTGTTGATAATTAGGAACTTCATAGTATGTGCAACCTCGCGCCGATCATGGCTCTAATGACGCAAGCGGGATTATTCGCAAAGCCGCAAGGATCCTTTCCGCTGTCCGCCCGTCGCCGTAGACATTGGTAGGTTTCGCCATCAGCGTGTACTCCATTGAGTTGTCTAATAGCCTCAGTACGTTAGAGACGATCATTGCACGAGAGGTTCCGACAAGCCTTGCCACCCCGGCTCCTATTCCTTCTGGCCGTTCCGTAACTTCTCGCATCACCAAAACGGGTTTGCCCAAAGCAGGAGCCTCCTCTTGGATACCGCCAGAGTCAGTTACAACCAAAAAAGCACGGGTTAGTAAATAAACGAGGGAAATGTAGTCAAGCGGTTCGATAAGGGACAAATTAGGCAACGAGTGAGTTAGGCTGGCTTTCTCTATGGGTTCCGTTTTGGAGATCGGCCCCAGAATTCTTTCCACGGGCCCTCGAACATTCGGGTTAAGGTGTACTGGATAAACAATCTGAACATCATTACGCATTACTGCTATATCTCGAAGCGCTAAGCAAATGTTTTTAAACGGTTCGCCAAAACTTTCGCGTCGATGTGCCGTAACAAGTATTATTTTCTTGTCAGAAGTGAGAAACGAAAACCGTTGTTTCATCTTCCGTAAAAGTGAGGGATGGTTTTCAATGTGGGAGACTGTCATATGCAAAGCGTCTATGCTCGTATTACCAACCACCCATATGTGATCTTCAGGAATATTCTCTTGTAGTAAGTTCTCGCGTGCCCAATCTGTAGGGGCGAAATGAGCATCGGCAAATATCGCAATCGCACGGCGATTTAACTCTTCCGGATATGGAGCGTATTTGTTCCCTGTACGGAGTCCTGCCTCAATATGTCCAGTCCGAGTCCGGGTGTAATAGGCCGCTAGTGCAGCCGCAAAGGCAGTTGTCGCATCTCCCTGTACAAGCACCCAATCCGGCTGCACCTCTCTCAAAACATTCGAAAGGCCTTTGAGTACCTGAGTTGTAATGTGAAAAAGATCCTGCTTTGGTTGCATAATGTCTAGGTCAATATCGGGTCTTATGTCGAAGACATTGAGAACTTGATCCAACATATGCCGGTGTTGCGCAGTCGTACAT
>WFQT01000369.1 GCA_015486895.1 Anaerolineae bacterium | reverse complement strand
TTGAAAACGAAGAAGCCGGCGCTGACGGTGCCGTCTAACTGTGGTTTCTCCCGGAAACGGCGCACGATGTCGTTCTCGTCCACTTCGGCCACGCCGAAACGAGAGAAAGGACGCACGCCGGTGACGGTGGCGATGCGGCCGTGGGTACGATGGAAGGCCAACAAGGTATCGATGTTGATATCGGCAACGCCATCCCCGTACGTAACCATGAAGGTATCGCCGGGGATGTAGCGCTGGATGCGGTGAATGCGCCCACCGGTATTGGTTAGCAAGCCGGTATCGGCCAAAGTGACGTTCCAATCCTCTTCGCCGTGATGGCCGTGTAGGATTGTTTTCTCGCGATTGCCCAGTTGGACGGTGAAATCGCTTTGCATGAAGCGGTAATTGAGGAAATAATCCTTGATCATGTGCCCTTTGTAGCCTAAACAGATGATGAAGCCGTTGAACCCGAAATGAGCGTAGAGCTTCATAATGTGCCAAAGCATTGGCTTGCCGCCGACTTCGACCATCGGCTTGGGACGGAATTCTGTTTCCTCGCGCAAGCGGGTACCCAAACCACCGGCCAAAATGACGACGGGGATATTCGTTTTACCTTCCATGGGCTCATAACCTCCTAAAAAGTCGATAACGAGCAATATTTTTCAGGAATTCTAATATAGTGGCCCACTTGACATTGGACTTTCCTTGCTCGCGTTCGTGGAATGTGACGGGGACCTCGACCACACTGAGCTTTTGGCGGTGTGCTTTGATCATAATTTCCGGGTCTAAAAACCAGTCTTTGCTAATCAGGTGAAGTGTTTGGTAAGCTTCACGGGTAAATATCTTCGGGCAGCCATTGATGTCTTTGACGCCAACAGGAAAGAGGAGGGGGAGGAGGAAGTTGTAAACGTGGGTGATGATTGCGCGGCGCCACCCATCTTCCCTCACGATACGCGTTGCTTTGGCCATGTCGTTGCCTTGTTCTCTCAGTGCCAGATATACGGCCAATACGTCTTCAGCTCGTATCTGGTTATCTCCCCAACTGTAACCTAAATAGCGGCCCCGGCAAGCGTCCAGGCCGCGGCGAATGCCCCAGCCGTACCCTCGGTTCTCCGGCACGTGGACGGGACGCAGTCGAGGGTTTGCGGCAGCTAAAGTGTCGATAATTCCCCCGGTGTGGTCCTTGGAACCGTTGTCCACCAGCACCAGCTCGTAGTCGATGCCTGCATTGCTCAGAACTTGAACTAGCTCGCCGACGACGGCTCTTGTGTTACGCTCTTCGTTGTAAAGGGGAATGGCTAAGGAAAACTCCGGCATGTCGGTCGTGTCTCTGGCGCTTGGCTCATTGACTTCGGTTTGATTCGCTGGGCTCATCCCGCGGTGGTTTCTCCCTGTCAGTGTCTTCTCTGAACTTTAAGCATTATCTTACCATCAGTCAGGTATTTTGCCAAGTGGTACCCGGACAAAATACAGGGCAATCACATCTAAATCCAGGTCCAGAGTCCACTATGTTATTGAGCTATGTTTATGTGGGGCCTCGCTGCTGGTTAAATTTCCTCATTTTATTAACTCGGTGTATCATTTTCGCTGTGCGTAGGCAACACCTTGCGCTGAATTATCATGCGGGCTTTGGCCCCCACCGGGCGAGGCTTTTCGGAGCTTAATTGAATATGGTGAGTCTTTTTCCCTTTACGGCAATTGTTCGACAAGAGCATATGAAACGAGCATTAATACTGAATGCCATCAATCCAGCCATTGGTGGTGTTCTGATTCGTGGGGAGCGGGGTACCGCCAAGAGCACCGCAGCCCGGGCTTTGGCTGCCCTTTTGCCGGATATTGAAGTGGTCGCCGATTGTCCTTTCAACTGTGACCCCCATTCGCCGGCGGAGATGTGCGATCACTGCCGGGCCCGTTTAGAGGCGGGGGAAGTGTTGCCAGTTGCCCGGCGACGTACACCTTTTGTTGATCTGCCTGTCAGTGCTACGGAAGATCGAGTTGTGGGCACGTTGGATATTGAGAAAGCCATTCAACGGGGCGAAAAGCAGTTCCAGCCGGGCATCTTGGCTCAAGCCAACCGCGGTTTGCTCTACGTAGATGAGGTTAATCTGTTAGATGATCACCTGGTTGATGTCTTGTTAGACTCGGCGGCTATGGGTGTTAACGTTGTCGAGAGGGAAGGGATTTCTTTTTCTCACCCTGCTCGTTTCATTCTGGTTGGTACTATGAACCCGGAAGAGGGGGATCTGCGTCCTCAGCTTCTTGATCGTTTTGGCTTGTCGGTAGACATTCTGGGCGTGCGTGACCCGGAAGCGCGAATGGCCATTTTGCAGCGTCGTTTGCAATATGAGGCTTCCCCGAAAGTGTTCTACGAGGCGTGGCAGGCGGAGGAAGGAGCTCTTTCTGAGCGGATTGTCCAGGCAAAACGGCGGCTGCCCATGGTACGTTATACACCTGCGGATTTGCACTTCATTGCCTTGCTGGCGGCGGAGTTCCAAGTGGATGGTCACCGGGCTGATATTGTCATCCTGAAATCAGCGTTAGCTAACGCGGCTTTTGCTGGCCGCTTGGGGCTTAAACGGGAAGATATC